>CAIZMS010000001.1 GCA_903934155.1 uncultured bacterium
CACCTCCCAGATTTTTGACACCAAGATTGATTCTCCAGTGTATTCCACCATCAACTGGAATGCCTACTGCCCGAACAACACCTTGATTAAACTCAAGGTTCGTACCGGCGCCAATGAAACCTTGTCGGATGCCCCCGCCTGGTCCAATGTAACCGCCTTCCTCACCTCACCCGCCACGATCACCTGCGGAAACAAAAAGTACATCCAGTTCCAAGCCATTTTGGATCCCGATTACTACGGGTGGAACAGTCCGAAATTGAAGGATGTGACGATCAAGTGGACTGGCGCCACGAAGGTTGTCGATATCGGAGCCACCATGACCAAAGGACCAAGTTACGGAATTTGTGAAGTCACCGTGGACGGGATCCCCCTGACGAAAGGATTGCGTGTGGATTTGGAAATTTATGAGGATATCCTTGGATGGGGGTCAACGCCAAAGCGGCTCACTTCATCGATGACGACAGAAATTGAACCGAGAAACACAGGTAAATAGACAGGCGAGGTGGATCATGAAAACAACATTACAAACCGGGTTTCAAAAACAGTCCGGAGCCGCTTTAGTGGCGGTCATGGGAATTGTCTTCCTGATTGCCATTGTTGCCGCCACCATGGTGGCGATGGGTCGCCAACAGGTTTTTTCGGCAGTTCATCTTCGCGATTATGTGAAAGCCCAGATGATCTCCGAAGCGGGCGCCAACCAGGCCTACAATGTCATGAAAACGAACTTTGCGGCACGATTGGATTCCAACAATTTCCCCCCAACACCCTTTGATGGCGGGAACTATGACGCCACCGTAATCTCGATCAGTTCAAACAAAGCCTCCATTACATGCACCGGCCTATACGGAAGCGCCACCGCCATTACCAAGGTAGATATTCAGAACTTTCCCTCCACCACCACCAACGGGGCACCGGCCCCCGGGGTAGATCCTTACGGCTTCGCCATTCTGGGCGGCGGTGACTTGGGCTGGGCCGGAAATTCAGACATCAATCTTAGCAACGGCTGGATGCACTGCAATGGAACGTATTCCGCCAACGGAATCAACATCGTCCGGGGAAATGTGGCCTCCCATTTGGGAATCAACATGGTCGGCGGCGCCACCATCACCGGCACCGGGAAAGCCCCCTCAATCTCAGGAGGCGGCGTGGGCGACCCCGTGGTGGCCCCCGTTCCGATTGTTTCAATTCCCGACATTGACCTGACGCCGTACTACAATGTGGCTCTGGCCAATGGCCAGGTTTTCCCCAGCGGGAAAGCTCTCTCAGGAGACATCGCTCCACCCGGCGGCGTCATGTGGGTCAACGGCTCGATGTCCGTGGGCAATGGCACCTTTACCGGTTGTTTTATCGCCACCGGAGCGATTGAAATGAAAACCACAGGCAATAACACCATTACGTTCAGCAAGGTCAACCAATATCCGGTTCTCGCCTCCCGGGATGGGACCATCACGGTTAAACAAGCCAAAACGCTTACCTTCAATGGGTTGATTTACTGCAAAACCGGAAGCTTCGATAAACAGGGGAACGGCGATGTTTACGGAACAGGCGCCATCATCGCCGCAGGTAATGTGTCAAAAAACGGAGGATGGTCGGGAATGCTTTACAGCGATCCCACCCCCATCCCTCCGGGCGGAGCCAACACCTCCAGCCGGGATAAAGTGATAATTATGGCATGGCAGGAATAAATACGGTAGTATTCAGTAAGGTTAAAAAGTAAGGCAAGGTGAATTATGAATTCCTCGAATCACTCCAAGCTTCTTGATCGAACGGGATCAGCATTACTCGCGGTAATGGGAATCGTGTTCCTGATTGCCGTTGTGGCCGCCAGCATGGTGGCCACCGGGCGCCAGCAGGTCTTTGCCGCCGCCCATCTTCGAGACTATGTCAAGGCGCAGATGATCGCCGAGGCGGGCGCCAACCAGGCCTACAACCTCATCAAAACCAATTTTGCCGCCCGTCTGGATCCAAACAATTTCCCGGCAACAGGGTTTGACGGCGGAACCTACGATGCCGCCGTTATATCCGTGGCTTCGAATACGGCCTCCATCTCCTGTACGGGCCTTTACGGAACCGCAACGGCCATGATCAAGGTGGATGTTAGAAACATACCGACACTCACCACCAACGGAGCTCCGGTGCAGGGCGTGGGATCGTATGGATTTGCCATTCTGGCCGGAGGCGATCTCGGTTGGGCTGGAAATTCGGACATGCAGATGAGCAACGGCTGGATGCATTGCAACGGAACCTATTCCGCCAATGGGATCAACATCGCACGGGCCAATGTGTCTTCCTGCATGGGAATCAGCCTGGTGGGCAATGCTACCATCACCGGTATTGGAAAAGCGCCCTCGATTTCAGGAAGTAACATTGGGCAACCCATCGTGGCCAGCGTGCCGACGGTGACCATCCCTGATATTGATCTGACTCCTTATTATAACACCGCCCTCGCCAATAATCAGGTGTTCTCCAGCGGAAAATCCCTGTCTGGAACCGTGACACCCAATGGCGGCGTCATGTGGGTCAACGGGTCGATGTCCTTTGGAAACGGCACCTACAATGGCTGTTTCATTGCAACAGGAGCAATCGAATTAAAAACAACCGGCAATGGAGAAATTGCCTTGAACAAAGTGAATCGATACCCGGTGCTTGCCTCGCGGGATGGGACCATCACCGTGAAGCAAGCCAAAACACTTTATTTGGACGGTCTGATTTACTGTAAGACGGGCAGCTTCGACAAGCAGGGCAATGGCGATGTTCTGGGGTCCGGAGCCATTATCGCCGCAGGCAATGTGTCCAAAAACGGCGGGTGGTCGGGAATGCTTTACAGCGATCCCACCCCTGTGCCACCCGGAGGCAGCCTGGCCGCCTCCAAGGACAAAGTGATCATTACCGCATGGCAAGATTAAGATCACAGAAATGAGCACCCCGCTTGCTTGACATAACTCAACAACGGCGTATGGTATAGGGTTCACTATTGAGATAGGGCGATCATGATTACTCGTGCATCCCAAACCATGCGGATTGATATATCTCCTGACTTAAAGGAGGCGCTTCGGAAGCATGACAGGGAACGTGGCGTCATGCCGAGCCCCGAACTTCCCCCGACTATTCCCAACCAACCCACCAGTCATTCCGCACTCGGTGATGCTGATTTCCAGGAACTTTTCCAAAGCGTCTACGATGGCGCCATTATCGCCACGCTGTCGGGCAAGATCGTGGATGCCAATAGCCGCGCTGTCGATTTTCTGAAGTATTCCCGAGCGGAACTGATTACCCTCAGTTTAACCGATGTCATATCGGGCTCCGATGCCGACACCCTGACAACCCTCCATACCGGAATCGAAAAGGACCGATTCATCCTGATTCAGGCCTATTGCACCCGAAAGGATCAGGTTCTTTTCCCTTCCGAAATCGCGGTTAACCGGGTGAAAATTCGTGGCAAAAGTTATCTCAGCTGCTTCATCCGCGACATCAGCTGGCGACGCCAGGCTGAAGAAATGTTGCG
Organism: uncultured bacterium; assembly: GCA_903934155.1. GTDB lineage: Bacteria > Verrucomicrobiota > Kiritimatiellia > CAIKKV01 > CAITUY01 > JAABPW01. The sequence goes on from CAIZMS010000001.1 coordinate 3,506, forward strand.
TACCATCAATAAGGCCATCCAAAACGCGGCAACCGGCATCGCAATAGCTGATCTGGAGGGACAGATTGACTATATCAATCAGGCTGGCGCTCAACTCTTTGGTGAAGCCAAGCCGGAAACACTCGTCGGGCGAAATCTCGACACCCTGATTACCGATCAGGATTCGAACATGGCCATGCGGGACAATGTCAAAAATGGAGAAAACTGGACCGGCCAGATAACCCTCCGAAAAAAAGACGGATCCACCCTGTGCGCACAGCTCGCCGCCGCGCCCAATCGGGATACCGATGAGCAACTGGTCGGAATGGTGCTTTCATTCCTGGATATCAGCGACCGTATCCGAGCCCAGGAAGCGGAAACCAAGGCGGAAAGACAACGGGTCATGGTTGAAAGCCTCGGAGCCGCCTGCCATCACCTGGGTCAACCCGCCACCGTCCTCCTGGCCAGCTTGGAATTGCTTCAACGGGTGCGCCCGGCGGATAAGGCGATGAGTGAAGAACTGCTCACCTCTAGCATTGATGCGGCCGAATCACTGAGGGAAATGCTTCACAATCTCAACGACATCACCGAATACCGCACCAAGGCCTATATTGAAAACTCATCATCGGACGACACGCTCCAGTCCCGAATTCTGGATGTCACCCGACAGAATTGACTGTGGCGCGAAGCACCTCGACCGTCTGATCGGCGGTTCTTTCCCAGCGAAAGGATGACGCCCGCGCTTTCGCCCGTTGAATCACTTGTTCACGCTCCAAACCATCAAGTTTCAATAATTCCTTGAACTGCCGCGCCAGTTCCGGAGGGGTGCCATCACAATACCGGATGGAGTCCCCGCCAATCTCCCGCATTGGGCCCCGCTCCGTTGTCAACACCGGCGTCCCCGCCGCCATGGCCTCAAGCACCGGAAGGCCAAATCCCTCATACAGGGAGGGAAAGGCAAAAACGGCCGCCCCCTGATACAACGCCACCAAGTCCCGTCGATCCAATCCGCGTAGCCGTTTCACGCGCTCCCGCTGGGGCCCCGATAACCTCTCCAACGCCGCGCTGACAAGCGACTCACCCCGCCGCTCCGCTCCGACCAGAACAAGATTGAACCGGGATTCTTCCGCCAGGATTCCAAACGCCTCAACCAGTGAGTGGATATTTTTATGCGGATAGGTGTTCGCCACGCAGAACACATAGGGCTCAGGAGGAATCAACGCGGCTCGCCGTGTCTTTCCTTCTTCCCCAGTCATCATCTGACTGAATTCAGATCCCGCTGCCAAATGAATTGGAATGATCTTTTCGCGGGGCACACCCACATGGCGAATAATCTGGCTACGGCTAAATTCTGAAAGCGTAATCACCCGTCTCGCGACACGCAGGGCAAGAGGGACCAGAAAACGGGTCGCCCACAGGGCCGCAAGCGACAAATCCTGAGGGAATTCACAGTATTGCATATCGAGCACCGAAACCACCTGGGGACAGGGTGCCCGAAACGGGGCCGTATAGCCCGGCGACCACAAGACATCCACCCCCGCCAGACGGGCGGCTCGGGGAAGACAAAACTGCTCCTGGAGAATCCGCACGGATCGCCGACTCGCCGAAAAGCCCATCGGGCGAAGCGTAACCGTCTTCACCCCGGAAAAAATCTGTTCAAATAAACTTTGATTTTCCTTGTTGGTGAAAAGCACCCACTGAATTTCAGGATGCTGGGGCACAGCATATCGCAGGATATCCCGCAAATAGGTTTCAGATCCACCCACTTCTCCGGGGATCAAAAAAAGAGTGTTAATTCCAACTTTCATGCCGTCACGCTCTCCTCACCACCCTGAGCAATGAACAAAACCCCGACAGCATGGCTTTCCATAGGCGCGGATGACCGCCGATGTGAAGAGCCTGACGCCACAACACCCCCGGGCGAAAGTAGAACTCCCTGAGCAATTGGGAGCGCGTGGCCTCCAGATCTTCCTGCGTCAGTCCATGCGGCACAAAAACAGTATTGACGATGTTCATTTTCCGCCAGTCGCGATCGAACATCCCCGCCTGATCCGCCAGAGAATACAGCTCACTTCCTGGAAAGGGAGTCATTTGCATCACCGTAATATCATCCAAGGGGAGCGAACACGCAAACCGCCGGGTTCGCTGGAGGGATTCCAGGGTCTCGCCGGGGAATCCAACAATGAAAAAACCTTTTGTCCGTAATCCCGCCTCGCGGCTCCACTGGATCGCCTGGCGGATTTGATCAAGATCCAGACGCTTACACATGGCCTTGAGAATCTCAGGATCCCCGCTCTCGATGCCATAGGATATTTGCCAGCATCCCGCACGGCGCATCAGACGCAACAAATCAGGATCCACCCGGTCCGCGCGCCCCAGACAGGACCAGCTTATCTTAAGCTTTTCCTGAATCAACCGCTCGCAGAACTCTCGAACCCGCTCCTTCACGATCACAAAGGTATCGTCCTCAATCAACAGTTCACGAACCCCATAACGGTCATAAAGATCCCGGACAAGGCTGACGGCATATTCCGGACTGTAGGCACGACACTGATTTCCAAACACGGACCGATCGCAGAATTTACACTGATTCGGACATCCTCTGGTCAAGACGATGGAGGCGCAGGGCCAGCGCCGGATGCGGGAGGGGGACGGCTTGAAGAGCACGGGAAACCCTTCCAGCAAATCCCATGCGGGCAACGGCAAGGTGTCCAAATTGGAAATGAGGGCACGTGCAGGATATCTCCGAACAACAGTCCCTACCCGTCTCGCCGTTCCGGCAATACCATCCGGGAAATGATCACCCGCATCCAGACGACCCAGAATTTCCCTCAATGTATCCTCACCCTCTCCCAATACCGCCAGATCCAATGCCGGAAAGGCGTTGAGGGTTTCCTCGGGAAGCGCCGTAACATGACATCCTCCGATAAGGGTCAACGCGCACGGCAAAGTAGTCTTCACTCGAGTGGCGAGAGCAGAGATCGGGATAATATCAGATGTTGTTGCTGAAAACCCGACGCAGTCCGGCGAAAAATCCAAAATCTCCTTCAAGGTTGACTCGGGATCAAGCCCCCGTGCGGATGATTCAATGACTTTAACCGTTGCACCAGCCTGTCGAGCGACGGCGGCAAGAGAAAGCAACCCGAACGAAGGTTCGGTGCTGCCCGCACCGGAAAAAAGCCCATAGCGCTCCCCCATGCTTACGGGAGCCGAAACCAGCACCAGACGCACCCTCATGGAACCGCCCCATCAGCCTTTTGGCTCCCCTTGGTTTCCTCCAGTATCGCCAACCGCTGTGTCAGGCGCTTGATCTGTCGGCGATGCGCTGAAATGATCATGGAAAACTGCAGGCACATCAAGAGAATGACCATGAATCCTAATAAAAACAGAGTGGTGGTGGCCGTAACCGCACCAATCAAGTCCGATAATTTCACCAGCCATTCATAATGCAGCACCAAAGCGATAATCCCAACCCCGATTCCCAGCCAGAGCCAGCAGTAGGCAATATCCAAAAAACCCTTTTGAACCAGGCGAAAAATCAGCACCAGCAGCAAAACGCCGATAATCAGTGAAACGATAAACTGTTGATACAACATGGGTTGGCTCCTTTTCCTAAGATTCCAGACCACTCTTCCAACGCCGCCAACGCGAAGTGTTAAGCCGAACAATAAACAGGGAAAGCAGCATTTTCATTCCGTAATAAAGGGGTTTCCAGCCGTCATGCATGGAGGCTCCGCCAGAGCGCGATACCATCCGTACCGGGACCTCTCCCAATCGCAACCCCGCTTCATGGGCCATTAACAGGACATCGGCATCCGGGTAATCGCAAGGGAAAACACCACTGGAAAAAAACCGGATCGCACGGCGATTCAATCCTTGAAACCCGCTCGTCGGGTCTGAAAACCGCCGCCCAGTCAAGATCAGCAACAGAACCCCGAAAAACCGTTGCCCCATCCGTCTGCAAAAAGACGCCTGAAACGAACTTCCACCCGCCGCATAACGGGATCCGATGACAATATCAAACGGCCCTTCCTGCAAGGCATTGAGCAAAGCCGGAAGTTCACTGGCAAGATGCTGTCCATCACTGTCCATCTGGAGGACAACATCATATTTTTTTTGTGCAGCGTAGATGTAAGCGGTCTCCAAACTGGCTCCATACCCCATCTGGACCGCATGAGAGAGCACGATGGCTCCTGCTTCCATCGCTTCGGCTCCCGTCGCATCAGAAGATCCGTCATTCACCACCACAATATCCGCCCCGGATAATACAGAGGCAACACCCCGAATCACGGCACCAATACGCCCTTCTTCATTCAAGGCGGGCATGATCACGAGCGTTTTTTTGGGTTCAGGTTTCATCCAACAAACGGTTTTACACGGTTTCTAACAATGTATAAGGTATCGGGACAACGTTCCACACCATTTTACAGGGTACAATATGGGTTTTCTAACACGGCCTTTCCAAACAAAATCGTCATTCTGGTTCCCGTTGATCCTGATTGCCGTAGGATTTCTGGCCTACGCCAACAGTTTTGCCTGCCCGTTTCTGTTTGATGATTCGAGAGTGATCACAAATAATCCCGCGCTCTTCCACCTCTGGCCCCCCTGGATGGCGGTGCGTTCGGCGACGCGCTGTGTGGTGGACTACTCATTTGCCCTGAACTACGCATGGGCCGGCTTCTCCCCGGCGGAATATCGCCTCGTCAACATCCTGATCCATATCGGGACCGGACTGCTCCTTTACGGAGTGATGCGCCGCACCCTCCTGCTGCCACGCTGGAATTCACAGTTCACCCAAAGTGCACCCGGCTTGGCTCTGGCAACTTCTCTCCTCTGGATCATCCACCCCCTGCAAACCGAAAGCGTCACTTACATCGCGCAACGGATAGAAGCCATGATGGGTTTTTTCTTTCTGCTCACATTCTATTGTTTTATCAGAGCGGCTTTCTCCCGTCATGCCAGAGCCTGGCTTTCCGCCGCTGTGGCCGTCTGCACCGTGGGAATGGGAACAAAGGAAGTCATGGTGGCCGCCCCCATCCTTCTTTTCCTGTATGACGGAATATTCATCGCCCCATCCTGGGGCGATCTGGTTCGTAAACGCGGGAAACTTCATGCTCTTTTCTTTTCCACCTGGTTTGTGTTTTTCGGCCTTTTGGTCATGGGAATCGTCTCGGAACGCTCCGAAACGATTTCTTTATTTTCGCAAGGCATAAACCGGTGGAACTACGCCCTCACTCAACTGAATGTTTTGGCCCACTATCTCAAGCTGACCCTCATTCCCCATCCACTTTGCCTCGATTATCTCTGGCCTCTTGTCAACTCCCCCCTGGAGGCCCTGTGGCCGGGCGCTCTCATCCTGCTGTTAGCAGGCTGGACAGTATGGGCGCTGTACCGGAGATCCTGGACGGGATTTATAGGGGCGTGGTTTTTCATCATTCTGGCACCCACCTCCAGCATCAACCCCCTTCCTGATGCGGCCTTCGAACATCGAATGTATCTACCCCTGGCCAGTCTCCTCGCTTTTCTAGTCATGGCGGTCTATCAGGGCTTGAGCTGTGGCCTGATTTTGAAAAAGACATCGCGACAACAGATTAACCGTTTTGCCTTCGGAATCCTGGGAATCGCGGCCATGACCTTTGGCATCCTCACCCCTCTTCGCAATGAAGCCTATCGTTCAGAGGAATCCATGTGGAAGGACGTCCTCCTGAAACGACCTGACAATTTCCGGACGTATATCGCACTCTCCACGGCATACCTCGCTGAACAGCGGTACTCGGAAGCAGCTCCCCTATGCCGAAATCTCTTGACCAGACTTCCGGATTTTTCAGGGATTCCAATCCATGAAATCGAGAGAAAATTCACCTCCCCGGGCCACCAATCTATTCAACTGTATTACAGCATGGCCCACAATAACCTGGGAGTCGTTGACCTCAATTCAAACCAACTGGATGCGGCGACGAAACATTTTCGAGAAGCCATTCGGGTTTGGCCCGGTGCGGACTGGGGCTACCGCAATCTTGGCCATGCCTTGTATTCTGAAAACCGTCTGGATGAAGCGATCACCGAATGGAACCGGGGTCTTGAAATTCAGCCCGGAGACAGCCTGACCCACGCGTTACTCGGGGTTGCCCTATCCCAAAAACATCAATACAAAGACGCCATCGGGCATTTTGAGCAAGCGATTAGGATTAAGCCAGACTTCTGGTTTGCGAGATCCCAATGGGCCTGGATACTGGCAACCTGTCCTTCCCATGAAGTCCGGAATGGCCGTCAAGCCATCCTGATTGCCACGCCCTTGACTGAAATTGCCGAAAACCAGAGCCCCAAAGCCCTCGACATCGTTGCGGCCGCCTATGCTGAAGCGGGAGATTTTTCGAACGCAGTGAAATATGCAAAACGCGCCGTCGATCTATCCCTCATCAATAAGGATGCGGAATCCCCTTCAAAAAACCCGGCGTACACGACGGAAACCCTCCTCCTCCGCCTGAATCTCTACAGGACGGGACAGCCATACCGGGAATAAAAAAGGCGCAACCTGTATTCCAGATTGCGCCCTCATACAACGCTAACTGCAAACCTTAATTCTGCAGTGCGTGCGTCAGCGGGGTTGTAATATCGCAGGTCGCATTCGTGCCAATTACGCCGAATGCAATCGTGCCACCCGCGGGACAGTTCGTGGAGGAGCTCGGATTCTTGATGTACTCCATCACCGCCGTGGTGACCGCCGTGGCGCCCTGCGTCTGCTTGGTCGCCAATGCCCACTGCTCTTTACCCGCTTCGATCTGACGAAGGTTGTTGATGCAGGCATTCTGCTGGGACTGCGTCCTAGCCTTCATGAACGACGGGATGGCGATAGCCGCCAACAAACCAATGATCGCGACCACAATCATAATCTCAACCAACGTAAAACCTTGCTTCATCTTCTTCATCTTTGTACTCCTTTTTCTGTTGTTAAAAACTCTGTTCCATCCACATATGTTTAACTTAGCATTGCCCATGCCAACTATCAATAAACTCTATTTGTTGTGTTTTTTATAGATAATTCGTTCCAATTTATATTTTTTTGATTAGGAATAAACTCGATATTCTCATTTTTGGAAACGTTTTATCGAGAATTCGAGCCGTGATTAAAAAAACCAGTGAATGTCACGGAGATTCTCTCCATTTACCAAAAAGACCAGCCAGTTACCTGGCTGGTCTTGCGGCACTCGTCATGTAGCACGGTTTAGTCCGACAATTTATGAATCAAGGGCGTCGTGACTGAGCAGGTGCAGTTTGTACCAATTACACCATATGTAACCGTACCCCCAGACGGGCAGTTCGTGGAAGAAGAGGGATTTTTAATATACTCCATGACTTCCGCTGTTACGGCGGTCACCCCTTGGGCTTTCCGCTTCTCCAGCGCCCACTGCTCCTTGGCGCCCTCAATCTGGCGCAAGTTGTTGATACAGGCGTTCTGCTGGGACTGTGTTCTCGCCTTCATGAACGAAGGAATAGCAATGGCCGCCAACAAACCGATGATCGCGACCACAATCATGATCTCGACCAGTGTAAAACCTTGCTTCATCGTTTTCATATCACTTCTCCCATTATAAACCCTTAAAACGCTGAGTTTGATTGAATAATTAGCAATGTTCATACCAGTATGAGTTGCTCGCCAATAAAAAAACAAAACTCTGTATTCTGAGGCAAATCAGGATTAAGATTTCTCAATAATGACATTCCTGAAATCCATAAAACCAGTTTCACCCAGTGGCAGCGGATTCTTCAGGCAATTTCCGATAAAGCGTAGCCAAACTGATTTTCAGGGACTTGGCGGCCTTTTCCTTATCGCCTTTTGTCAATGACAACACCTGTTCAAGGTATTCCTTCTCCCGTTCCCTGAGAAAGGCCTTGAGCGATTTATTCCGCAGATCATCAGCGCCCTCCTGGCCTGCAGATGCGTGGTGTTCCGGAACCTTGACTTGGTTAAGGATCCGGGGGGGAAGCACATCTGGAGTGATCTTGTTGTCCTGGGCAAAGGTGATGGCATGCTTTACGGCATTCTCAAGTTCTCGAACATTCCCCGGCCAGGTATAACGCTCGAACATCTCCTTGATTTCCGGTGTGATCTTCGGAAGATCACGCCCTTCCCCGATTTCGCGCCGAAGAACATGATAGATCAGTGGCAGAATGTCTTCCTGACGATCCCGCAGCGGCTTGACTTCAATCGGAATGACACTCAGCCGGTAATAAAGATCCTCGCGAAAGGTTCCCAGTTTGATCATCGCCTCAAGGCTGGTATTGGTGGCGGCAATGACGCGAACATCGACGGGAATCGTCTCGTTCCCCCCCACACGCCTGATTTCCCGTTCCTGCAGAACCCGCAGGAGTTTTCCCTGAATGCTCAAAGGCATGGATGAAATTTCGTCTAAAAACAAGGTTCCCCCACTGGCACTCTCAAAAAGCCCGTCTTTATTGCAGGAGGCCCCCGTAAAGGCGCCTTTGACATGGCCAAACATTTCCGATTCCAATAGCGGCTCCGGCAACGCGGCACAATTGACCGCCAGGAATCGCTTGTCCTTTCGCTTGCTGTGCAAGTGTATCGCCTTGGCTACCAACTCCTTACCCGTTCCGCTTTCGCCTGTGATCAGGACCGTGGTATCCGCCGGCGCGACGCGCTTGATCATCTCGCACACATTCCGCATCGCCGGGCTCTCGGCTACAATATTTTCAAACTTGTACCGGCCAACCAGCTCCTCCTTAAGCTCCACATTCTCCGAAAGAGCCCGACTGTATTCGAGTGCCCGCTGGATCGTGATCAACAATTCGTCCATTTTGAAGGGCTTGGTCACATAGTCAAAAGAACCTAATTTCATGGCTTCAATGGCGGTTTCAACAGAACCAAAGGCCGTAAGAATAATGACCGGCATGGCGGGACGAACTTGGCG
>CAIZMS010000002.1 GCA_903934155.1 uncultured bacterium
ATCCGTGGGCAAACCTTTTCAACCGGGATGGCCTGCCGGCGATGCCGTTTCGGACAGACAAATAGATGCCGAGTTCTGAGAGGACGATAGTTAAATCACGGGTCGCAATTATTGCGACATGACGCAGGCTCTCGAGTGGGGGTACATTAGGAAAGATTTCTGAAACAAAAAAAGGATGTGACGAGTGTTCAAATTAATGGGCTTATTGATGGGCGTCATGTTGTGCGCGGGCCTTTGCTGTGCCGAGGACGGGAAACTGGGAGCGGATGCGTTCAAGGCCGATCCATGGGTGGTTCCTCCCCGGACGTTTGAGGAGACACAGGAGCGGGTCGCCGGGCTGAAAAAGCAGTATGCCCCGTACCTGAGCAGCCTGCCGAAGAAGCTCGAGGTCCGCGACCGCAAAGCGATTGCTGGCCCCTGGCGCTCCCAATACGAGGTGACCGATTCTCCCGATGGCAAGAGGCCGGAAACTCCCGATTGGTTCAGCGAAGGTCTGGCGGATAGCGCCTGGGAATTGACCACGGTGCCCGAGTGGCGCTGGGCTCAACGCAAGAATCAAAAAACGGCAAGGGTCCCCGTCAGTTGCATCCTCTGGTACCGGACCCGCTTTGCCGCCGAGGCGTCGGCAGCCGGCCGCCGCACGTGGCTTTGCTTCGACGGCGTGGACTGGGAGGCCGAGGTGTGGCTCAACGGGACGTTTCTCGGGCGCCATAAAGGCTACTACGAACCATTCCGCTTCGACGTGACCCGGCTGCTTAAGAAAGAGAATACTCTGGCGGTGCGCGTGATTGACGGCCCGGCCTTTGGTGAACCCCACAGTTTTGAAGCGCCGCTCGAGAATGTTCCCTGTCTGCCCGAGTCCAATCAGCGCATCGTCCGTGATCGGGCGAAGTCGTGCATCGGAATTCAACCCAAGGGAGAGATGTTCCTCGGCAGCGGTTACGGCATCCACCGCGAGGTCTATCTCGAAACCACCGGCGAGGCCTGCGTGGCTGATATCTTTGCCCGTGGCTATCCGTCCTCAAGCCAGGCCCGCGTGACGGTGGCCCTGGATGCTGCGGCGGGGAAGGATCTCGATCTGGAGGTGCAGTTGCTTCCGGAGAACTTTAAAGGGGAGTCCTACAAGAAGAGCGAGCGGATGCGCATCGCGCCGGGGGCCGGCAAACAGAGCATCACGCTATCGGCGCCGGGGGCGAAGTGGTGGTGGCCCGCTGAACCGAATCTCTACCGCTGCCGGGTGATCCTGCGCGATGGCCAGACGGTGGTCGATTCAAAGGATGTGCTGTTCGGCTTCCGCAGTTTCGGGCTGGTGTCCAAGGACAAGCCGGTGCCCGGCTACCCGCAAGGCCGCTTTGTGCTCAATGGCCGGCCTCTCTTTCTGCGGGGCACCAACATCGGTACAGCTTTGAATGGCTACTCATATTGGAACGAACCCGAAAACCTGCTGACGGCTGCCCTCATGCTGAAGGCCGCCAATTTCAATGCCGTGCGCTCCTGCCAGTATGTGTGTTTCCTGGAGGTGCGCGAGCTCTTCGACCGGCTCGGCATTCTCTCGGAACAGGATCAGGGGCATGGGTCGGAAATCATCTACGACACCTCCCCGACCCTGGCCGAGACGGGTGCGATCCTGGCCCGGACCTCCTACAACAATCCCGGCGTCGTGCTCCTCTCCTTCGCCAACGAGACCCATCATGACGCCACCGCGGTCGTCTCCAATGCCCTGGCGATCGATCCCGAGCGGATCATCATCCCCGCCAGCGGAGGCTCCTTTAGCCTCAAGAACGCGCAATTGCGAGGCAACGTCGTCGATGATATCCATCTTTATGACGCCTGGTACAAGAGTCCGTGCTTTCTCCTGAAATCCGCCGATCCGTTCACGCCCCGGACGCCGGTGGCCACGATGGGCGAGTATGGCGGGGAGGCCCTCGACGCCTACGAGACGATGTGCGACCATTATCCGGAGAACTGGGGGCCGCCGCCCAGGCCCGATGAAGACAGGCTCTGGGGCGCCATCCAGGTGCGCAAGGGGAGCTTACAGCAACTGTTCGGTTTTCGCGGCGTGACGCCGACCAATCTGCTGCAGCATATCGAGGCCAGCCAGACCTATCAGGCCGACGTGCTGGCCGAGGCCACCAAGGGCATCCGGCTTTCCCCCCGCGCCTTTACCGGCTATTTCCAGTACCATTTCCTCGATGGCATGCCGGCCCGCTGGCCGAAGTCGATCGTCAGCCATGATCTCCGGCCCAAGCAGGGCTATTTCGAGATGGCCCAGATGAACCAGCCGCTCGTGCCGCTCTACCGCCTGGTGGAGCGCGGGCAGGCGCTGGAAATCTGGGTGGTCAATGAGTTGCCCGTGGCCTTGCATGGCGGAAAAGTGCGTTGGTCCGTTCGCGCCGGTGACAGGCAGCTCGAAGGCGAAGCGGCCGCCACCGTTGCCGCCGGCGAAGCGGTTAACGTGGCCCGGGTGGACCTGAAGTCGCTTCCTGCCGAAGCGGACAGGCTTGCCATCAATCTCACCCTCTCGGATGCGTCCGAGCGCAAGATTTCCGAGTACGGCCGGGAGATCTACCGCAATTATGAGCTCATCGACCGGGCCCAGGCCATGTGGGACGTGCAGGACGTGAGCTATTGGGTGCATGAATCGGTCAGTGTCAATGTAGCCAAGGGCAAGCCGGTCACCGCCACCAGCGCCGGCCCAGCGGCACCGGCGGCCAATGCCGTCGATGGCAAGCTCGACACGGCGTGGCAGCCCGGCACGGAGGCCCTGCCGCAGGTATTGACGGTCGACTTGGGCGATTCCACGGCGCTATGCGGCGCTCGGATCGTCTGGGCGGGCGAGAAGGCCGGCAAGCTAACCTTGGAGTTCTCTGATGACCAGGCGACCTGGACACCGGCGCCGGCGGGCACTAGGGAAGCTTCGGAGGTCAAGGCCGGCTCGCTCAAGCCCCAGCGCATCCAGTACTTCGCGTTCAAGCCAAAGGCGCGCTACGTGCGCGCCACCGTGATCCCCACGTCCGATGGAAAACCGGTCGGCTTGGCGGAGTTGGAACTGCACCGGAAAAAATAGGGAGTTAGATGAAGGAAATGAAAACCATGAGAAAAATGTATCTGTTTGGTTACACCATGCTGTTTCTGGCCGCGTTCGGGCGGGCTGAAACGATTCGATCAGGGGATATGTCCGCTGACTTTGATCCGGCGTCCGGCCGATTGACCTTCGCCCGAGCCGGGAAAGTGTTCGCCTCGGCGGCGTTCGCCGAGCCGGGCAAGGCGAAGTGCGAGGTCGAGAGTGTCAGCGGTCGGCAGCCTTTGGGGCCGGGCAAAATGTTGAAGATCGGGCCGGGTGAGAACCGGGTATTGGTGCGTGAGGGCTCGCCTTTCATCTATGTTCGGAATGACCCGCGGGGCGTTCCGGCGTCCAGCAATCGCGTCGATGGATTGATCGCCACGTTGGACCTCGGCGTGGCACCTGAAAAGGTACGCGTGGTGGGCGCCGCGGGGGTGTTTCAGCCCCAGCATAACCGCGGCCAGCATGTAGTGACGGGCGTGGCCGTCAGGGAAACCGGCGCGGGCGTGGTGGCCGGGCTGGTGCGGATTGACGCGGCTAGCGGCGTGGCACTGACCAAGGTGGAGCAGGGGAAGGTCGTGCTGACCTTGCGCGACGAATACGGCTGCGCGATCCCGCCGAAGCTCGAACCATTTGGCGGCGATTGGTGGGCGCTGGGCGCCTTCGATGACGTGCGCGTGGGATTGGAGACCTATGCCACGGAATTCGCCCGGGTGAACCAATGCAAACCGCTGCCTGCGCCCGTCGGCTACATGTCCTGGTATTCCCAGGGCCACGGCGGCGCGCTGACCGAGAAATATGCGCCGGAACTGGCGGAATTTGTGGCCAATACATTCAAGGATTACGGCTATAGCGTGGTACAGCTTGATGATGGATGGCAGAGTGGGGCGGGCTCCCTTCCGGTCAAGGACTTCACCAAGGTCAACCCCAAGGGACCGTATCCGAACGGGATGAAACCGGTGGCCGATAAAATCCGCTCGCTCGGCCTGACTCCGGGGCTCTGGTACCTGCCCTTCGCAATCAACGCCAATGACCCGAGTCTTGCCCATCTGCTGCCTTGGACGATCAAGAGTCCCACAGGCGAGCCGTATCGGGTCGTCTGGAGCGGCACGCCGTTGGATATGAGCATTCCGCAGGCCCGCGACTATGTGGCCAACTTTATCCGCCAAGGGGTCAGGGACTGGGGGTTCAACTACCTTAAGCTGGACGGATTGCACATCGCCCTGGCTACGCCACAAACCTATCCGAATCGGTTTTACTGCGAAGACCATTTCGGGGAGTCGGTCCTTGCCGACAAGACCATGAGCAACATGCAGGCGGCCCGGGCGGGTTTCAGAGCGGTGCGGGAAGCAGCGGGGCCAGAGACGTTCATTCTCGGCTGCTGCGCCCCGCAAAACCAGCGGTCGATGGGCATGTCGATGGGCTTCGTGGACGCGATGCGGCTGGGGATTGACTCGGAGGCATCCTGGCGTCTGTCGCTCAATGGCGTGCAGGCGGGCAGTGCCCTCTATTTCCTGAATGGGCGGGTGTGGTGGAACGATCCTGACTCAATCGCGCTGCGTTCGACCTGGACGCTCAACGAGATCCAATGCTTCGCCGGCTGGGTGACGCTTGCGGGCATGCTCAACACCCAGTGTGACTGGGCGCCCAACTATCCGGCCGAACGCGTGGAGCTTCTCAAGCGCACTATGCCCTCGCATCAACTCACTAGCGTCCGGCCCTTGGATTATCTGGAGAACGACCCGGCCCGCATCTGGGTGCTCACCTACGAGGTCAGCGGTCGCAAGCATGAGGTCGTGGGGCTGTTCAATTGGACGGACAAGGAACTGGATCTCGGGGCGTCGGCGACCAGGCTTGGGCTTAAGGCGGGGACGCGTTACGCCGGGTATGAGTTCTGGTCCAACAGCCTGCTGGTGCCGTTCCAGGGGGAGTTGAAGCAGACGGTGCCGGCGCGGACGGGTCGGATCATCGCCGTGCGGGAGATCGCCGAGGAGCCGGCGGTGCTGAGCACCTCGCGGCACGTGACGCAGGGGGCGGTGGATTTGATTGAGGAGAAATGGGACGCTCGCAAGCAGCGTCTAACCGGTGCCAGCAAGCTGGTGGCCAATGATCCTTATGAGTTGCGAGTCCTCACTGGGGCCAAGGCGCTGAAGGCCGTGGGGGCCGAGCTGTCAAAGGCCGACACGAAGGCTGGCGTGTCCGTCAGTTATACACAGGAAGCCGGGCTGGTCCGGGTGAATATCCTCTCTCCGAAGAACGGCACCGTCCGCTGGTCGCTTGGCTTTAAAGAAAGAAACGATCTTTGAAAAGAACGTTGAACATGTTGAGGGATGTCTTCAGTTCAATGAGCCTGTACGCCTGTCGCGTCCTGATCCTTTCAGTCTGTGCGGGCTTGGCGGGCCAAGAACCGGCTCATGCCCAGGATGCGCGCGAGGGACTGATCCGGGCCGCCAGCCATACGGTCGTCTTTCAGCGCGTTCCGCACAATGTGCCGACTTCCGCCATGGTCGATGGGCCGATCATGGGCAATGGCGACCTGGGTGTCGTGATCGGCGGCCCGGGCGCCGAGCAGGTGTTCTATCTCGGCAAAAACGACTTCTGGAGCGTCAACGAGGCGATGCTCATGCCCGTCGGGATGGTCCGGGTGCGCATTCCGGCGCTGGAGGACGCAACCTACCGGCAGGAGCAGGATCTGGCAAAGGCCGAGGTGCGAGGAACCTTCACCAAGGACTCGACCCAGGTTCAGACCCGCTCCTGGGTTGCCGCCACGGAAAACCTGTTGGTCACGGAACTGGCCAACTGGGGCGACACCGCGGTGAAGGTGATTGTGCAGCAGGACGTCGAGAAGTACCGGCCGCCGCAGCCGAAGGAGAAGGATGACCCGGCCAAGCCTATGCCAATCAACAACATACCGGGCTGGATGGGAGATCCCGCCCTGATCATCGGATGCAATACATCGGCCAAGGAGCCGGGGCTTTTCTTCGATGGATGCATCAGCGGGGTTCGCATCCACGAACGGGTGCTCGCCCCGGAGGAAATCCAGTCGCTGATGAAGGGAGCCGTCCCGCGACGCGGGTTGCTGCTGAACTGGCCGGAGGAGTGCGGGGCTGAAACCCAGACGCAGAATGGCCGCGCCATTTCCGGCAAGGGCGGAGCAGGCGTCGAGTTCAGCGGGCGAGATAGCTTCGCGCATTGCGGGCAAATTCGCGGCTCGACCGAGGCTGTGAGCGTGAGCGCCTGGGTCAAGTCGGCGAGTCTCATGCCCAAGGGCGGAATCGTGGCCGCCAAGTTCATGGCCTATGACCTGGAACTCCAGGACGGGCAGGTGCGGTTCACCATCCACAGCAAGGGCTATAATGTGGCCAATACAGCGCAGAATTGGGCGCAGACAACAGTCCGGCTGTCCACCAACGAGTGGCATCACCTCGCGGGGGTCTATGACGGCTATGGGATCACCCTCTATGTGGACGGCGTGAAGGCGAAAACCACCGAGAGCTATACGTCGGACTTAACCTCTCGAATCAGGCCGGCCGCGGCGCAATCCCCGGCTGCGGTTAAATCCGGGGCCCAAACGGCCGGTGACTTGGCTTCGAATGACCGGATCAAGGCGTTTATGGTGGATGCCCATTCGGGGCTCTGCGCCGTGACACGCAAGGCGGAGGAGAAAGGGCGGGGGGTGTCCTTCGCGACGCGCGTCATGGCGGAGAATGTTGGCGGCGACACGAATTCGCTGGGTTTCGAACTCAAACCCGGGCAGACCGTCCGGCTGGCCACCGCGGCGCTGAGTGACCTGGACAACCCTGGCCACCCGGAAGCCGTCAAGGCGCGGGTTGCCGCACTTGATGCGCGAGAACTCAAACGGCTTGAGTCTGACCATCGGCAATGGTGGGAGCGGTATTGGTCCAAGTCCTTCATTGAGATTTCCGACCGGCGCATCGAGCAGTTCTGGTACGGCTCGCTCTACGTCCTGGGCTCCTGCAGCCGCGCGGGCAAGGTGGCGCCCGGTCTGTGGGGCAACTGGATCTGCGCTCACCCGATGAGCTATCGCGGCGATTTCACGCTCAATTACAACTTCGAGGCGCCCTACTACATCACGTACGGGGCGAACCATGTCGAACTCACCCCGCCATACTACCAGGCGATCGCCGAATCGATGGAAAACGGACGCCTCATGGCCCGGACCAACGGCTGGAAGGGGATCCACTTCCCGGCGCACATCGGCCCCTGGGGCTTGAAGCCGGAAGGGTGGAACGATTTCCATCAGCGCTCGAACGCCTCCTATGCCGCGATGCCCTTCATCTGGCACTATTACTACACTCAGGACCTGGAGTGGCTAAGAACCATCGGCTATCCCTACGTGAAGGAGGTGGCTGCTTTCTGGGAGAATTACCTGAAGTTCGAGCCCTTCGACAAGGCTCAGGGAGGGAATGGCCGCTATGTGATCTGCAAGGACGCCATTCACGAGGGCACGGGCGACGAAACCAACAACGTGCTTTCGCTCGGCTTCGTGCGGGCCATCTTCAAGGCGATGCTGCAGTTCAGTACGGACCTGGGTGTCGATGAGGCGCGCCGGGACAAATGGCGGCACATCCTGGCGCACATCTCCGAGTTTCCGACCCAGCAGCGCAATGGAAAGACGGTGTTCCGTTACACGGAGAAGGGACTGGACTGGTTCGTCGCCGGTACGCTGGGTATCCAGCAGATCTTTCCCGGCGGCGCCTTTGGGCTGGAGAGCGATCCGAAGATGCTCGAGATCTGCCGCGATACCATCACGGAATTGAATAGGTGGAGCGACGTGAACGGGTTTTCCTCGATCTACACGGCGGCCGCGCGGGTCGGCTACGATCCCGACGAGATTCTCAGGCACTTGCGGACCACAGTGCAGTGGAGAGGGCAGGCGAATCTCACCCTGGAATACGCCGGGGGCGGGATCGAGAATAACAGCGGGTTTCTAACGCTGAACGAGATGCTCCTGCAGAGCCATGAAGGCGTGCTGCGGTTCTTCCCCTGCTGGAACAAGGAGAAGGATGCCAGGTTTGGCGGGCTGCGCACCTATGGGGCATTCCTCGTCTCGGCGGAACTCAAGGGCGGCAAGGTCCGGGGCGTGCGCATCCTTAGCGAGAAGGGCAAGGACTGCACGGTGCAGAACCCCTGGCCGGGCTCGGCGGTTAGGATCGCCCGGAACGGAAAACGGGCCGAAACGATTACCGGCGAACGGTTCGTGCTCAAGACGCACGCCGGAGAGCTGGTGGAACTGATGCCGGTGAAGAAGTAGACTCGGGAGCAGCCATATAGCGGTCTCCGACCCACCTCCGGTTGGGGTGTCGATAGGAGAGTTAGGATGAGCTCGCTAAAGACAACATTTTCAGCAAGGAGTTTGCAGTAAAATGAAGAGAGACTTGATGTCCTGGAGCCTTGAATCAGTCGGACAGACGGATAACCGTCTGGCGAAGCCACCGCCAGAATACCGCCAGAAATCGATTTCTTGTCCTTTGTCCGTACACCGGCGAGACCTTGCGATGCTTTTGGGCCTCATTCTCCTCGGTGGCCTCCGGCTCCAGGCGGCGGATATCAATGCGCAGGTTTACGCTTACACGTCATCCGTTTCGCAGGATGGCAACGGGCCGTTGAACCTGGTTTGTGAACTCAATTACAATGACGCGCGGGCGAATGCGCCGATCGCCGTCATGATGCACGGCTACTCTCAGGACATGACGGTCTTCCGGGCTAATGCGCAGCGGTTGCGGGATCGCGGTTTCTTCGCCATCTCGGTCGCGATGCGCGGACGCAACGGGTCGGACGGTGTGCGCGATTCGGGCGGTCTTGAAGTCTACGACATCTATGATGCAATTGAGTCGGTCAAGGCCGCTTTCCCAACTCTCGTCAATACGAACATCATCTATATGACCGGCTATTCCGGCGGCGGCGGCAATACGATGTCCATGCTGGCGCGGTTTCCGGACACCTTCAATGCCGGGGCGGCTTTCTTCGGGATGTCGGACTACGGGTATCACGGGACCAACGGGTGGTATTATCTGGGCGGTACGGCATACCGGACCACGATGAACACGGATATCGGCGACCGCCTGAACGCGAACACCAACATCATGGATCGCTACCATGCGCGCGCCGCCAATCTGGCCTCGATGAACAACCCTTATAGTGAAATCCATTTGTTCGTGAACAACAACGAAACGACCTGTCCGCCGCCGCACAGTCAGAACTACTATTCCAATGCCGTGGCGCGGGAGAGTTTCGCGGGTGAGTTCAGCAACATCACGGTTCACATCGGAAGCAGTTCGCTTTATAAGGACTTCGACAACGATTCGGTCAACGACGCCAATGAGTTGCAATGGTGGCCGCATGGCGCGTTGACCGCCGACCAGCAAGATGCCGGCGAGATGTGGTTCATCGACCGTTTACTGGCCGGTCAGATTCCCAAGCCCATGTTGAACAATGCCGATACGTTGTTTGTGGCTGGATTCGTGAAGACCCGTGTCTTTGAGTGCTGGGTGGGTGACGGGCAGGATGGCGCCGCGGAACTGGATTACACCCTTTCGGATACCAACATGACGTTTGGGGTCGGGATTGTCAGTCTCAACAAGCAGCGTCCGATCCGGCTGGTGGCGAACACGGCCCGTTTCAACGGCGAGACGGTCAGCGTTTATAGCAATACCGCCTACACGACGTCCTTCACTGGGGGCGGATTATGGACGAATATGCTGGCGCATGGGGACAATCTGGAACTGGTGTCGGCAGGGCCGCCGGCCCTCTGGTGGGCGAATCCCGGGTATTCGAGTGTGACGCCGACCTCCGTGGTGGCGTCTGCCACGCTGGCGGGAACGAATGCCGCGGTGTGGTGCCTTTCCGGAACGAATAACCCCGGTCATCAGCTGGAGGGGTGGGGGGTGACGAACGTTCTGGGTTCCAGTGTGGCGACGGGTTTGGTTCAGTGTGTGCTCTCGAATCTGTCGCCATCGACAACGTATCACTTCGTATTCTACGCCACCAACAGCACGGCGGAGGCCGCGGCCTGGTCGTCCGTCCAGTCATTTTCAACAACCGTGCCGGATGTCACGGGGCCGGCGGTGTCAGGCGCGTTCTCGCCGGCGGATAATGCGACCGGGGTTGACGTGAATGCGAATCTGGTGGTGATGTTCAATGAGAATATCGCGGTAGGGACGGGGGACATCGTCATCACGAACCTCACGGACGGGGGTGCGGCCACGAGCATTGCCGTGACGGACGGCACGCAAGTGTCAATCAGTGGTGCCACGTTGACGGTGAATTCGACGGCTTCGTTGCTGGCGGGGAAAGCGTATGCCGTGTTGATGGGATCCGGGGTGATCGAGGATGTGAGCGGCAATCCCTTTGCCGGGATAACCAACACCACTACCTGGAATTTCCAGACACTCGGGCAGCCCGTGGCGGGCAATCCTGTTGCGATCACGTTCGGTTGGACCAACGCGACCGATCTCGTCGCGGGCCGGATCAACTTCCAGAATGCCAAATCGCCGAGCCTTGTAAAGAACAACGCCGACTATACCTGGACTAATCCCGGCGGGGGCGGTTTCGATATCCGCCTGCGGGCGGATCAACTGAACGAAAACAATGGCCCGGGGCTAGTCATCCTCAACAAGATCGCCACCAACAATGTCGCCTTTAACTTTTATGCGACCGGTTCATCTACTCCCATCGATGTGCGGGGTTTTCGGTTGTCGCTTGGCGACCTCGACAGTGCAACCATTTCAGGCTTCCGGATAGTAACTGCTGCCGGTGTGACGCAGGAGGTCGATACCGGCACATTTGAACTGGGGGCGAGTTTGACATCAACGGATTCCAATGCGAACGGCACGAACGATGCGATTCAATCTTCCGCCAGTTATGCAAGCGGCAACTTCCCCGCTGCGACCACGGCGATTGTGGTCCTTGGCGACAAGGCCTTTCACTCGCTGTCGTTCACGGTCAACAACGAGTGGGTGCCGATGGGAAATCTTGACCTGGCCAGTATTGGACTCGTGGGGGTCGATCCGGATGGCGATGGGGATGGGATGGATGATGGGTGGGAAACTCAATACTTTGGCGCGGCGGGCGTTTCGTCGGGATCGGGAACCGATGATTGGGATGATGATGGATTCATTGATCTGCATGAATTTATTGCGGGTACGAACCCGACCAACGACATGTCGCGGTTTGTTGTCGAGGTCCCAGCCGGAGGTGGCCTTGGTGGCGATTTAACTCTGAACTGGGCCGGCATCACGTCGCGCTTGTATGCCGTAGAAGGGTGCATAAGTCTGACGAACCCTGTCGAATGGATTGGCATGCCTGGGGCAACCCAGATGCCGGGGATGGCCGGAACCATGAGTTACACGGTGGACGCACAGCGTGTCGAACGGTTCTTTCGTGTGGGTGTCCGTCAAACCCCGTAAGGACGAAGTGGACTTGGGATGAGTCCAGTCAAAAACCCAATTACAGGTCATGTCACAAAAATTGTGACATGACCACCAGGCCGGCTAGGTCTATGATATAGACAAAGATTTACTGGAGGAGGACATTATGAAGTCAAATTCTCGCTTGCTGATGCTGATGATCGTTGTGGGGCTGGGGTGGTCGGGAGGCGCGCAGGCGCAAAGTCCCGTGAACTTCTACTGGACCAATACGGCCAGCGGCGTACAGGGATGGAACGCGGCCAACTGGACCAACAGCGCGGGGGCAGGGGTGACGCCAGCCAATGGCGGCGACCCGAGCTATATCCTCAACTTCAGCCGCGATGCGACCTATACCGCCTCTAATGACTTCTCCACGGCGCCGTTCGTTCTCAACGGTGTCAGCGTGAAAGGCATGAGCGTGGCGCGCCCTCTGACGTTGAATGGAGACGGATTGTTGTTGACCAATAATGGCAGCCTGTTGCCGACTATTACGAACGGTAGTGGGGGGAGCACTGCTGT
Source organism: uncultured bacterium (assembly GCA_903934155.1). Taxonomy (GTDB): domain Bacteria; phylum Verrucomicrobiota; class Kiritimatiellia; order CAIKKV01; family CAITUY01; genus JAABPW01. The sequence goes on from CAIZMS010000002.1 coordinate 12,013, forward strand.
CTATTTCGATATGCCCTTGACGTTGGCCACCAACACCATTGTGTTGGCTGCCAACAACTGCTCGATCTCGATGCGGGCTGCCGTTGGCGGGGCCGGCGGGTTGATCGTTTCCAACGAATCCAGCGGCATCATGGCGCTAAATGTGAATAATACCTTTGCTGGCGGAATTGATGTGTCCGGGGGTATCCTGCGGATCAAAACGGCCGAATCATTGGGATCCGGCATCCTCACACTGCGCGCAGGGACCGTTTTGCACATTAACCCAGCAGCGGGTATTACTGTTACCAACGACATTGTGGTTGCCGGGGTCGCTACTGTGAACAACGAGTACAGCGGGGGCGAAAACTATACCGGGCGGTTGAGCGGGAACGCTATGTTGAGTATTACCAATCTGGGCATCAATGTGGGTACCAATACACTCATGGATTTTGGCGGCGCATTAGAGGTGAATCTAGGAGCCGCCTCTGCCACGCTGCGCCTCTACCATGCAGGCCTCTATGGCGCGACCAATGCAACCCTTAGTCTCAAGAGCGGCACGTTGACCAACACGGCCGTCGCCTCGATCAACCTGGGCGCGCTGACGGGCACGACCAACGGTTATATTAATCTGGGCACCAACACCCTGACGGTGGGCTACCTTGGCCAGACCAACACCTTCGCCGGGACAATCCTGGGTGGCGCCAAGCTCGTCAAGGTGGGCGCGGGGATGCTGGTCCTCTCGGGCGTCAACACCTTTACCAACACCACCACGGTGAGCAACGGCACGCTGTCGATTACCGGCACGCTGTCGAATAGTCCCATCACGGTGGTCAACGGCGGGACGCTGGCGGGAACGGGGCTCGTCGTCAATGTCGTCGCGAATGCCGGGCACATGGCGCCAGGCGTCGGGACCGGGGTCGGCGGCATCGGCACGCTGGTTGCCAGCAACGTGACCTGGAACGGGGAGAGCGCAGCGGGCTCCTCATGGATCTGGGATGCGGATCCCAACAGCGCGGCGGTGGACAGGCTGTTCATCAACGGCAATTTCAGCAAGGGCACGGGATCCGCGTTCTGCTTCGACTTCCGGGGGGGTGCGCTGCAGAAGGGCACTACTTACACGTTGGTCGAATGGACCGGGACGAGTGGGTTCGCGGGCGGCGATTTCAGCACGACTAATGTCACCCTGCCGGGGACGCTCGGCTCCAGAGCCAACTTCCTCATCGAGTCCGGCGTGACCAACCGGCTCAAGATGCAAGTGGTTTCGCCTACGGGCACACTTCTCTCTGTGTGGTAGAACCGCATTCAAGGGGGATGACCATGAATGCATGTAATAAAACGGGATTGCTCAGGGTGGGGCTGGCGCTATCCGGATGGTTGGCGCTTTCCTTTCCCGCTTTAGCCGGTCAGTTCTACGAGGACTTCCAAGGGTACGTGCCGGGAACGAATGTGAATGCCATCGGCGGCGGGTGGGGTGCCTGGGGCACTGGTGCTGTAGTCACGAACATGGACTTCACGAATGCCGCGGCGGGCAACCTGGCGGCGGTCCTGCAACCGGAAAGCACCGTGACCAATGGCGCAAATGTGGCGGGCGAGCCCGTGTTGTGGACGGAGTGCTGGCTGGGGGAGTCGAACCATATCGTCGCCACTTATGACCTGGGCGTCGATACCAATGCCGTCTTCCTGGCGGGACTCTCCACCAATGGCTACCTGTACCTCTATAATCCCGCTCCCGGAAGTTGGGAGGAGTGCCGGACGGACGTCTGGAACCATGCCGTGAGTCCGGCGACGGACCTCTGGACGCGGGTGACGGTCCTGCAGAACTTTACCAACCACCAGGCGGCGTTTCTCGTCAACGACCATCTCGTGCGTCAGCAGATCCGGTTTATCAACACCAACGTCACGGGCTATTCCCGCTTCCGGGCGGATAGCGGGACGGCAGGCGGGTCGGGTCTGGACAACGTGCTGATCAGCAATGCCCTGCCCAACGCGTCCAGCCGGCTGGATGCCGACGGGGATGGACGCCCCGATGTCATGGAGTTGCTCCTGTACGGGGGCAGCGCCACCAACTGGAACGGCGTGGCGGTGACCGGCCGCGTGGCGACGGCGCACGGTACCGTGACGCCTTCGGGGGGGCTTCTGGTTCCGCTGGATGGGGCGACCAATTTCAACTATCAAGCCACCTCGCCCGGCTATGTGCTGGATTGCGTGCTTACCAACGGCGGGACGGCGGTTTCGTATGCCGCGTCTCCCGTGACCTCCGGCAGCTTTACCTGGAGCAATATCGTCGTGGAAGGCAGCGTGTTCGAGGTGCAATTCCGTTATGATGGAACGCTCACTGTGCCGGGTAGTGCCGACAGCATTACCGGGGCGCTTGCGGTGGCTGAGTCCGGCGCCAGGATCGTGATTGCCGACGGCTCGTATGCGGAGTCGCTGGCGATCAGCAACAACGTGACCCTGATCGGGACCAATGTGTCGGACCTGGTATCGATCACGGTGGTCACGGGCGTGACGGCGACGGTGAGCGGGTTCACGAGCCTGGGGGTCAGCGGCGCGGTGACGGTGGGCTCGAATGCCACGCTGGTGGTGACGAACGGCACGGTGAGTTTTGGTTCCTTGTCCATCGCGGCCGGGGGCTCCTTGAGGGTGACCAACGGGACGGTGACGGTGAATGGTGCGACGGTGTCGGGCACGTTCACCTACGACCAGGATTGGGATGCCGCAGTCAAGGTCATGCCGATCAATTTCACGGACGGGTTCGAG
>CAIZMS010000003.1 GCA_903934155.1 uncultured bacterium
CGTGACGGCGGCCATGATATGGATGGGATTCGGCCCGGAACCACGACTGGCGTATGCCCTTGTCAGCGCCGTATCCGTCCTGATTGTCGCCTGCCCCTGCGCGCTTGGCCTGGCAACCCCGATGGCGGTCATGGTGGGAATGGGACGCGGGGCCCGGGCCGGGATCCTCTTTCGAAACGCGGAGGTTCTGGAACAACTGGGGAAAGTGGACACCGTGGTCGTGGACAAAACCGGCACGTTGACGGAAGGGCGGCCCTGGGTCACCTCTGTAAAGGGTTCCGCCACGGAAGCAGAACTCATCCAGTGGGCGGCTTCCGTTGAAATTCACAGCGAGCATCCTATCGGGAAAGCCATTGTGCGGTATGCGGGCGAACTGGGCATCACGCCCGAACCGGCGTCTGAGTTTGAATCAATGGCGGGCGAAGGGGTCACCGGGCTCGTGAGGGAAAAAAAGATCCGCGTCTGGAAAATGCCTGATGCCGGGCAAGCCCGCCAAACGGGTGAAACCCTGATTTCCGTCACGGTGGAGGGGACGATCCTCGGAACCATTGCCCTGGCAGATCGGATACGGGACACCACCCCGGCCGCTATTCAGGCATTACATGACATAGGATTGAGGATTGTGATGCTGACCGGGGATCATCCCGCCACCGCCCATGTCATTGCCGGACAACTCGGAATTGACGAGGTTCATGTCGGCGTGACCCCGGCCGGAAAGAGGGACATCATCCAATCCTTGAAGGCAGAGGGGCGCCTGGTGGCGATGACGGGGGATGGGATCAACGATGCCCCGGCCCTGTCCGAAGCCGATGTTGGTATTGCCATGGGCACGGGTACCGACGTGGCAATGGAGAGTGCAGGCGTAGTTCTGGTTAAAGGGGATCTCAGGAGCATCAAAGGGGCCATCCTCCTCAGTCGGGCCGTTACACGAAACATTCGACAGAACCTTTTCTGGGCCTTTTTTTATAATTTGGCAGGAATTCCACTTGCGGCAGGAGCTCTCTACCCGGCATTCGGACTCCTCCTGAGCCCAACACTGGCCGCAGCCGCCATGAGTTTCAGCTCTGTATCGGTCATCGCCAATGCCTTGCGCCTGCGGCGGACCGAAATTTGACCTTGAAAGGTTCCTCTTTGAATCGCTAGTATCCCCCCCTATGAAAACCTACACATGCCTGCTGTCGTTTCTTTGCTATGTCGCAATGAGTACATCCGTCATGGCTTCCGGATCGGATTCATCGGCCTACCAAGGGGCCTTGTTTAACGGTGATTCAACACGCTTTGCTGATTCGGTCCACAGTGGCGGACCCCGCCTGCTCAGCGTTGGCGTCAATGTTCAACAGCAAAATCGTGCCTTGAAGTCTGATTTCGGCGGGGCCACCGACACGAAGATCAACCACCTCCTCGCAACTGCGGGCTTGGATGTCACGAAGTGGTTGACCCTATACGGGGGTGCTGGGGAGGCGGATTTTGACTCGGGAAACATCAAACAAGGCTCCAACTTTGAATGGCTGCTCGGGGGAACGTTTCGCATGTTGGACTTTATGGTGCTGGAACCTTGGAATGATATTGATAACTACTGGATCGGCGTCGATGTTAACTCCTTTTACCGAAATGTCGGTATTGAGGAGGACTGGAGTGGCGCGTCAAAAGATCTTTCGGAGCTTTTCGCTTCCGTTACCATGAGTTTCTACTCCAAACCCGAGAAACCCGGCACTTGGAATCGTCTGGGCTTCTATTTTGGGCCGGCGCTTTCAATCTTGTCCATGGATGATCGGAACGAGGATCAGATGTTCGGCCTGATCGGAGGGCTTCAGCTCAACCCTAATCCGAACATGGGGATCAAGCTGGAAGTCCAGAAATTTGAAGGCGTCGGGCTGGGAGCCGGCTTCAATTTCCATTTCTAAGATAACGCAACACCTTACTAAGGAGGCCTGACGGCTCATGGCTTGGTTCCACAAATCGAAAGAGATAGCCGCCAAACCGGAATCCCCTAAAAAAGAGGATATCTGGATACAGTGTCCATCATGCAAAGCCCATATTTACAAGGATGAATGGGAAAAAAACCTGAAAGTCTGTGATCGGTGCCATTTTCACGAACGCCTGACCTGGAAAGAGCGCGTCGATGTGCTCCTCGATGAGGGAAGTTTCGTTGAATTGAACGCCAAGGTCAGCTGGAACGACCCCCTGAAGTTTTCCGACTCCAAGGGGCCTTACGCTGAAAAAGCGGCGGAAAATTGCGAAAAAACAGGCATGAAGGAGTCGGTTGCTACCGGGGCGGGGAAAATCAACGGGATTAAGGTGGCCATTGCCATCATGGACTTCCGGTTCATGGGCGGCAGTCTGGCCAGTGGTACGGGGGAAAAAATCCTCCAGACGGCCCTGTATGCGATCAAACACAAGCTCCCCTACATCATTCTTTCGGCTTCCGGCGGTGCCCGTATGCACGAGGGTATCATTTCGTTGATGCAAATGCCAAAAACTTGCGCCGCATTGGCCCAACTGAGGGAAGCTAATCTGCCCTACATCTCCATCATGACAGACCCGACTACGGGCGGCGTTTCCGCTAGCTTTGCCATGGTAGGCGACATTCATATCGCCGAACCACGCAGCCTGATCGGGTTCGCCGGACGCCGCGTGATCGAGGAAACGATTAAACAGAAGTTGCCCGAGGACTTCCAAACGGCGGAATATCTGGTGGATCACGGGTTCGTGGACATGATTGTTCACCGCAAAGACATGAAGGACATGCTGTCCAAGATCTTGAAGTATGCCGGCTGCCGCTGACCTGCCGCACGCCAACACTCAACCCCCAATGGATGGAGCGTAACGATGAGCTTGGATTTTGAAAAAGACGTGGCGGAGATCGAAAGCC
>CAIZMS010000004.1 GCA_903934155.1 uncultured bacterium
ACCTCCATGATGCCTTCGGCATGATGGCACGGCGAGGCCTTTTTCACTTGTTCACGGCCAAGTATCGTTCATTTTCAAAGACTTATGAAAATCCCCCGTTAAAAACCGGGGAATGTCCTGCCAATGGAGAGGAAGGGATCACAGCACAGTAGCGCGAGACATAATTCAATCGTGACTTCGGCTTAGCGAACGCAATTCTGAAGTATTCCCGGCAATCAGTGCTTCTTTTTTGGCATGGCTCCATCGTTTGAGCTGGCACTCACGCCGGATAGCCTCAGCTTCGGAATCGAATTGTTCCTGATGAAGAAGGCTCTCTGGTGGGTAGGTGGCGGTGTGCTGAGCACCTTCCTTATTTCGATGTCTCAGAAATCGGGCTACGAGATCAGAGGTGTGACCGACATAGTAGGATTGGTTGGCGCAGCGGAGTATGTAGACAAACCAATGCATGGGCTCACTATGACAATTTCATTTTCTCTATTCAAACTTGAAGATGCCCTTCGACGCAGTCGCTTTGCTCCTTTGCTCCCCTCGACAGGCTCGGGACAGGCAGGGCATTCGCTGCGTTCGCTAATAACCCTATCGTGGCCTGCCATGGTTCGACAAGCTCATCACAGGTGAGCAAGTGAGCTACTGCTTTTTTGAAGATGCCCTTCGACGCAGTCGCTTTGCTCCTTTGCTCAGGGCATTCGACGCGTTCGCCATAACCCTATGGTGGCCCGCCATGAGCAAGTGAGCTACTGCGAACGCGTCGAATGGCGGAGAGGGAGGGATTCGAACCCCCGGAGCCTTGCGGCTCTCCGGTTTTCAAGACCGGCGCGTTAAACCACTCTGCCACCTCTCCCGTGTGCTGCAATGGGTTGCAGGCGGGGTATAATTGGACAACGGGGCGCTTTTTATCAAGCGGATTCGCCGGTTGGAGGAACGGGTGAAAAGTCTGCCGGCAGGTCGAACCAGAAGAGGCTCCCCTTTTTTTCCTCGCTTTGAACACCGATTTTGCCGCCATGGGCCTCCACGGCCAGTTTGCAAAACGTGAGGCCGAGGCCTGTGGAATGGCGTTCCCCGCTCAGTGCGCTATGCATCTGGTAGAATTTCTCAAAGATCTTCTCGTGATACTCGGCAGGAATTCCCTGTCCGTTATCCTGGATCGTGACACGGACCAATCCGGCGTGACGGCTGATTCCAAAGTGGATTTCACCCCCGGTTTCCGGAGTGAAGCTGATGGCGTTGCTCAGCAGGTTGTAGATAACCCGCCCGATCAGGGGGCCGTCCATGTTTACCATAACCGTTTCAGCGTCGCTTTCGATGGCGAGGTGTCTCGACTTGATCAGGGGGGCGGCGATTTGAAGGGTGTCCTGGATCAACCGGACCAGGTCGGAGGGTTCGGGCTTCAAGGGGATGAGGCCGGCTTCCATGCGGTTCACATCCAGGATGGAGTTGATCATCTCCATCAGGGTATGGGTGGCGGTGAGGGCTTCATGGACATGGTCGCGGATGCGCGGATGAAGGGTGGCGTCGGCCAATCCCTGAATCTGTTCCAGGTGAATGTTGGCGCTCCACAGGGGGTTTCGCAAATCATGGACGATCATGTGGACAAGATTGTCCCGCATCTCTTCCAGACTTCTGAGTTCGGCGTAACTTTTCTGGAGGGCCCGCTGCTGTCGGCGCAACTCGAGATGGGTTTTTACGCGGGCTACAGCCTCTGTGATCTCAAATGGCTTGGCCACAAAGTCCACCCCTCCGACGGAAAAGCCCTTGACCACATCAATGTTCTGGCTGTGACCGCTGATAAAAATCACAGGGACGTCCTTCAGGGATTCATCGGCTTTCATCGCCTTGCAGATGTCATACCCGCTGATATCCGGCATGGTGATGTCGAGAAGGACCAGATCGGGAGTCGTGGTGCGGAGGGATTGAAGCGCCAGCCGCCCGCTGAGTGCGGCCCGTGTCGAGTATCCTTCCTTCTTGAAAATCTCGGACAATAATTGAAGTGTGGACGGGGAGTCATCCACGATCAGGATGTCAGGAGGCGGAGCCGGATTCAGTGTCGCTTGCATGGGGGGATACTATAAGGAATTTAGATTGTTTGGCCAGTTTGTTTCAGGGGCCTTCCGGGTTGTGACCCGGAAGAGACTGTGCTAGCATCCCCGATCATGAATAAAGACCTTGAGGAAGTGTTGGTGGTTGACCGGAGCCTTGTCGAGCGCATCGGGATGTTTCAGGGGCTGACGCTGGATACGGACAAGTACCTTCCGGAATTGCTGAATCCCCGGAATTACCGGTTTGTCCCGCGTCACAAGGCTGAGCAGGATGAGTCCTTGAAGCAACTGATTCCTTATTTTCTGATCTGTCACCAGGACAAAATCTGGTGTTATGTGCGGGGTAAGAAGTCGGGCGAGGAACGGTTGGTGGCTAAAGCCTCGATGGGGATCGGCGGGCACATCAATCACGAGGATCTCGACTTGTTGGAGACGGATATCTACGGGCGTGCCGCCATCCGGGAGCTGGAGGAGGAAGTCTCCGTTCCCCGGGGATACACGCACAAGGTTGTCGCCTTGCTGAATGACGATTTAACCCCTGTGGGAAGGGTTCATCTCGGGGTGATTCACATCCTGAGGGCACCCTCCGCAGAGGTCAGCAAGCGGGAAGGCGTGATCACGGAATCCGGATTCAAGACCCTGCCCGAGCTCAAGGGGATGTTCGACCGGATGGAGACCTGGTCCCAGATCTGCCTCGACCAGATCGACGCCCTGCTTGCGCGCGGTTAGAGGGTTCAGGCCCAAAAATCCTGAATCCCGAACCCTGGCCCCTCTCTTATTTCAAGCAGCCGGCTTTCCTCAGGTTTTCGGTGATCCGGATGGCGACGGGTTCATCGATAATCTTGAATTCCAGGCCGGTGACCTGCTCGTACGCCTGGATATAGCGCCGGGCGGCCTCCAAGCGCACTTCCTCGGTCAGGGCAGGCGGAACGCCATCGCCCCGGAATCCCTGTGAAACCAGCCATTCGCGGACATATTCCTTGTCGATCTTGCGCTGTTCCTGGCCCGCCTTGAAAAGCTCCCCATAGGTGTCGGCGAACCAGTAACGGGAGGAGTCCGGGGTGTGGATTTCGTCGGACACCACCAGTTTGCCGTTGAGCCGCCCGATCTCATACTTCGTATCCACCAGAATGAGTCCCTGTGCGGCGGCATGCTTGACGCCGGCGTCAAAGAGCTTGAAGCAGATCTCCGCTGCCGCATCGAAAGTGGCCGCATCGATCAGCCCTTCCTGGATGGCCTCCTCGCGGGAGATGGGGCGGTCGTGTTTCTCGTGCTTGGTGGTGGGGGTCAGGATGGGGCGCGCGAGTTTCTGGTCCTTCTTCATCCCCTCAGGAAGGGTGTTTCCGCAGAAATAACGGACGCCCCGCTCGTAGTTGTACCAGGCCGACGTTTTGGTCACGCCCGTGATGTAACCCCGTACGATAAACTCCAGGGGAAGTTGCTCACACTCGTGAACCACCATCACATTCGGATCCGGGACGGAAATGACATGGTTGGGAACCAGATCCTTGGTGATGTCGAACCAGAACGCCGCCAGTTGGTTCAGTACCTGCCCCTTGAAAGGGATAGTCCCGATAATGCAGTCGAACGCCGATACGCGGTCGGTGGTGATGATGACCCGGCGATCCTTCTGGAGGTAGCTTTCGCGAACCTTTCCCTGGTGGCGTTCACCCAGGCCGGGAAAGTTGGTTTCATTCAGGGTGTTTTTCAGTTCGGCCTGGATGCGGTCTTGTGGAATCATGGTCGTTTCTCCTTATGTCGTTATGCCAGTAAAGTCAGAATTGCCGGCGTGGCCTGCCAGGCCCGCTGTTTCTGGAAATGGTCGAGTTGGCGGGCGCACAAGCCCCGGATTTCGTGGGTGAGGTTGCGGGTGGTGCGGCCGGCGGCCGCCTGGCCCAGCAGGAGAGCCGCGGTGGTTTCCAGCCCCTTGAGGCCGAGGAAGCCCTGTCCTGAGGTTACATCCCATACATCGGAGAAGGTCGCCAGAACGATACGAATGCGCTCGAAGAGAATCAGTTCCATGCCGAAATCCATGGGATCCATTAATTGCCGGGTGTCGAGCACCCAGACAGTTTCCCGGCCGCAGGCAATCCAGGTGGCAGGGTAGATGATCCGGTTTCCGAAGAGCCGGATACGTCGGGCCAGAGCGGTCTCTCCCGACGCGGCCAGTGCCTGGGCCAGCAGGTCCCGGGACTGGCGCAGATCCAGTTCCTCCGGGATGACTTCGATCTGGTCCAAATACAGGGCGACTCCCTGGGCGGCCTCTGCCAGCGGGCCGTGGGAGGCCAGCGCGGAATTACCGCACAAGGAAGGGACATCCGCCATCAAATGCCCGGCGATGCGGGCGCGCGCGGTTCCGAGGGTGGTGTCGTCCTGCCAGATCATCAGCGGGTCACCATCCCCTGAATCGCATTGATGAATTGGTTCACATCCTTGAACCGGCGGTAGACCGAGGCGAAGCGGACATAGGCGACCTCATCAATCTTCTCGAGCCGTTCCATCACTTTTTCGCCGATGACTTCACTGGGGACTTCCCGTTCGTAATCATTTTCAAGCTCGGCGATGATGCTGTCCACAAGCGCCTCGATCTGATCGATGCTGATGGGACGCTTTTCGCAGGCGCGGGTGACGCCGTTAATGAGTTTTTCGCGGGAGAGTTCCTCGTGGCGCTGGTCACGCTTGATGATGTGCAGGGCCACCTTGACCACTTCCTCGCGGGTGGTGTAACGATGGCCGCAACTGTCGCAGACCCTGCGGCGGCGGATGACCTCACCGCCGCGTGACGCCCGGCTGTCAATGACCTTGTCTTCATCATGGCCGCATCGCGGACAACGCATAGTTCCCCTTGGGTAGTAGTTAGGGGCCGATGTTACGGAAAAAAAACAGGGCGGTCAATCCTGCGAGATTTCGGATTGAAGATTTGAACTCAATGAGTACACTGTCGGCAACTTTTATAAAGAAAGAAGGTTATCCCATGGCGCGTGTTTATAACTTTGGTGCAGGTCCCGCCGTATTGCCCGTTGAAGTGCTGGAAGAGGCGCAGAAGGAGCTTCTGGATTTCAAGGGTTCCGGCATGTCCATCATGGAGCACAGTCACCGTGGCAAGGAATATGATGCGGTTCACGCCGAGGCCATTGATAATGTTCGTAAGCTGCTGAAATTAAGCGATGACTATACCGTGCTGTTCGTCCAGGGTGGGGCCAGCATGCAGTTTGCCATGGTTCCTCTGAATCTGCTCGGTGCCGGGCAGACGGCCGACTATGTGGATAGCGGGGCCTGGGCCGGCAAGGCCATCAAGGAAGCCAAGTTGGTCGGCAACGTCGCTGTCATTGCCAATACCGGCAAGGATATCCCGACCCGCATGCCGAAAAACGAAGACCTCAAGGTCACCCCGGGTGCGGCCTATGTCCATATCACCTCCAATGAAACGATTGGCGGATCGCAGTGGAAGGTGTTCCCTAGGACTGAGGTTCCGCTGGTGGCGGATATGTCCTCCGACATCCTTTCCCGCCCCTTCGACATCAACCAGTTCGGGTTGATTTATGCCGGGGCCCAGAAGAATCTCGGCCCCTCCGGTCTGGCGCTGGTGGTGATGCGCAAGGATCTGGCGGATCGTGTTCCAGCCAAGGTTCCGGCCATGCTGAAGTACCAGACCTACATCAAAGAAAATTCCCTGTATAACACCCCGCCGACCTTTGG
>CAIZMS010000005.1 GCA_903934155.1 uncultured bacterium
AGGGCATGGCGCCGCTCTCGAACCAGCAGTCGAGTACCTCGGGAATGCGCTTGAGCATGCCTCTCCCCTCACGGGACGGAATTTCAATCTTGTCGACGAAATGCTTGTGAAGGTCGCTGACTTTCTGGCCCGACAGTTTTTCCAATTCTGCGGCGGAGCCGATGCAAACGACTTCCTTGCCGTCGTCGCTACGCCAGATGGGAAGCGGGGTACCCCAATAACGGTTGCGAGAAATGTTCCAGTCGCGCGCCTGCTCCAGCCACTTGCCGAACCGGCCGTCACGAAGATGTTCCGGAACCCATCGGGTCTGGCTGTTGGCCTTGATGATCCGGTCACGGATCTGTTCCACCCTGACATACCACGCCGAAATGGCCCGATAGATCAGGGGAGTATCACAACGCCAGCAATGCGGGTAGCTGTGGTTGATCACCGCCTGATGAATCAGCTTTCCCTCCTGCTTGAGCCGCTTGATGATATCGGCGTCGGCCTCCTTGACGGCACGCCCCGCGTAATCCGGGATGTCCGCGGTAAACCGCCCTTCCTCATCCACCGGGCAGGGAGCGGGAAGTTTCTCCACTTGGCCGACACGGCTATCGTCTTCGCCAAAGCCCGGGGCAATGTGAACCACGCCCGCGCCATCCTCGGTTGAGACAAAATCGGCGGCAATGACACGGAATGCGCCCTTGGCCTTGAGCGCGGCGTAATAAGGAAAGAGAGGCTCGTAAGTCACGCCCACCAGTTTGTCGCCCGTCAATTCTTCAATGATCTCGTATTTCGCGCCCTTCTTGTAGTAGGCGGCCACACGATCCTTGGCGAGGTAGTAAAAGTCGTCGCCATCCTTGATCTTGAGATAGGCAATATCCGGGCCCACGGCCAGCGCCATATTGGACGGCAGGGTCCAGGGGGTTGTGGTCCACGCGAGCACATAAGTCCGATCCACGCCCTCGACCTTGAAGCGGATCGTGATGGCGGGATCCTGCACATCAGCATAGCCCTGGTTCGTCTCAAAATTCGAAAGCGGGGTGGTGCAGCGTGGACAGTACGGAACAATCCGGTGCCCCTCGTAGATCAGCCCCTTCGCCCAGAGGGAATTGAACACCCACCAGATGGATTCCATGAAGGCGGGATCCATGGTCTTATAATCGTGATCAAAATCGACCCAGCGGCCCATGCGGGTGACCACCTCGCGCCATTCCTTCGTGTAGCGGAGCACAATGCTACGGCACCGCTCATTGAAGACATCCACGCCCATTGTCTCAATGTCGCGCTTTCCGCTGATCTTGAGATCCTGTTCAACCTCGTACTCCACCGGCAACCCGTGGCAATCCCAGCCGAACCGGCGGCTGACCATGTGGCCACGCATGGTCTGGTAACGGGGAACAATGTCCTTGATCGTGCCGGCCAGAAGATGCCCGTAGTGGGGCAGTCCGGTGGCGAAGGGAGGCCCGTCATAAAAGACATACTCCGGCGCACCCTTCCGCTGCTCCATCGACCGCTCGAAAATCCGTTCCGTTTTCCAGAATTCCAGGACTTCCATCTCCTGGCCCGGAAAATCCACCTTGCGCGAAACCGCCTTAAACATAATCCTTACACCCTTTCAAAACCCTGTTTACGCTCCGGCCTGTTTCTGCTGCACAGCTTTCCGGATGGCCTTTCGAAAGGCCAGAGGACCATATTTCAATTCATGGGAACCTCGGGTGATCTTGCACAAACTGACACCCAACTCGGACGCAATGGCTCGCTGGGTAATCCCCTCCTCCAGCATGCAGACCAGTTTCCACCGGAGCGCGATCTTTTCCCGTTCCGGGGGGGTCAGCAGGGTACAAAAAACCTCATGAAGCTCATCCGCTCCCAGGGGGGCCAGAACGGCCGCCATCTCACGGAGCGCAACATCAGCCTTGGAGTCCGGTTTGGACATAACGATTCAACAATCCTCCCCTGACACCCGTCCCCGTTTGCCTTAGAATTTGAAGCAAACAGACCCGCCGAACTCAATGTCATCAAACTTGAACTTGCTGAGGCTGCCCCAGTCCTCAAAGACATAGTAGGCGTTGGCCTGGAGGCTCAGCCGGCTACCCAGCGGGACATTCAACCCCAGAATCCACTGCCAGTACATATCCATCCAATCCCCGCTGCCTCCGCTGCCAGGCGTGTATGTGGAAAGAATGCCCAGTCCGCCCTGATAAATCCCGTCTTTCGCCAGAAGGTTCAGTTCCGGGGTGATCCCGTAGTCCAGATCCTTGTTATCCTGGAATTCAGGGGTGAACCCGCAGACAATCTGGAGCATGGAATTCTCCTCGTTGATCTCGTAACCAGCGGTATAAGTCCAGTCGCCATCCGCATAAGGCAAACTGACAAATTCCGAATGCTTCGTATGGTACCGAGCGCCCAAGTCTACCCCCGTCGAAGTGGCGGCCACAGCGATTCCGGATAGGACACTCAAAAATACCCCGGCAATGAACAGGACTTTTTGTGTTTTCATGGGCGGAATAATAAGCGCAAACCCGTCTGGCGCAAGCTTTTTCAGACCGCAAGCAAACGCCCGAGAAGCGCTGGAACAGCCTGTTCGGTTCTCAGAATCCGCACTCCGAGCGTCACCGATTCAAACCCGGCACCGACCAGCCGCTCAATTTCGTAGTCCGTGAACCCACCCTCCGGTCCTATGGCCAGGGAGACTGGACTGGGAATGGCCGATGGACAAACACCACCCTGCCCGGGATGGGCAACCAGACGCCGTGTCCCTTCCGTCAGCAGGGGAATCACATCCTCCACAAAGGGCTTGAAATGCGGATGCAGGGTCACTTCCGGAAGCACGGTGTCACACGCCTGCTCCAACCCCAGAATCATCTGATTACGAAGCTCGTCCAGGGCAAGCCAGGGGCTCTTCCAGTAGCTCTTTTCAACCCGGAAGGCCCCGAACAAGGCAATCCGCTTGATTCCCAGGGATGTGGCACACTGGATAACCCGCCGAAAGACTTTCGGGCGGGGCATGGCCAGCAGAAGCGTCACGAGAACCGGTGCCGGGGGATCAGCCGATAGAGACACGCTCAGGGTGAGATCCGTCCCGTCAGAGTTCCGAACTACTCCGATCCCGGTTTTTCCGTTCAGCAATCCGACGCGCAAGGCTTCACCCGGCACGGCACGGTGCACCTCGCGCACATGATCGGCCCGCCGCCCCGTAAGCCGGACCTCCCCTTCGCCAATAAAATCATCAGGGTGCAGCAGAATCAGATTCACGGTTCGTGACCTTATCATTCCGGGGACAAAACGCAAAAGGATTGCATCGCCCCCCTGATTTTGGCTATCTATCGTTGTGTTTCAATGAAAGTGGAGGGGAAAATGAAACTTTGGCAATATACAACAACCGTGGTTCTGAGCGTGATGTGCGTGGGGCTGAGCGCCGCGATCATCATCACCTCGAAAAGCAATCTCGCGATTCAGGAGGAAATCCAGGGGCGCCAGCAAAAGCTGAATAACGGCGTCCTGGGACAGCAAGCCCAGCAGATCACCGGCAATATTCTCCAGGATATGGCCGCGGTCGCCGCCAAGAACGAAAAAATGCGCAAACTGCTCTCCCAATACGGATACAATATCCCGGCTGCACCGCAATCGCCCTCGAAAAAAACCGCCGCTCAAAAGACCCCGGAGGAGATATAAGCCATGATGAATCCCACTTCTGAAAAAACTTTCAGCGCCTTTCTTCCCGTCACCCTGATCGCCCTGGCCAGCATCATGTTGTTGTCCTGGAATCTGATGATTGTCATCAGCCAGCATTCCAACGGCCTTCGGATCAGCGCCCAGCAGGATGTCCAACTCGAGCAGGCCGCCCAAACTGAGGTGAAGTTGAAACAGATGATGACCGACCTCGTCAGCCTGTCCAAGGAAGACACCGATGCGGCAGCCATTGTGAAGCGTTACGGCATCGTCTTCAACTCCCCCGGGGCAAAGCCCGCCGCTGAAAAACCCGCCAGCAAGTAATTCCCGCACTCTTGTCATGGATACAGAATTCTGCCGGACGCCCCTCGTGCTGAGGGGCGTTTCTTTTTCGCCGCCCCTCTTTTGCGCCCCTATGGCGGGCATTACCCATAGCGCCTTCCGAAGGCTTCTCTCTGACTTCGGCGGCATGGGCGGGGTCTTCACCGAAATGCTCTCGGCTAAAATGGTCGTCCATGAAAATCCCCTGAACTCCCCCTGGTTGAAACGCCGTCCTGCCGACGGACGGGTGATTTACCAGCTTCTGGTCGTGGATACCCGGGAACTGACGCGGGCGCTCGACCGTCTGGCTCCCGTGGCCAGCGACGGGATCGACATCAATCTGGCATGCCCCGCCGCCACCGTCCAACAACAGGGCGGCGGCTCGAACCTTTTTGATGACCCCGTCCGCCTGCGCGACATTATCCGGGTCATCCGCGCCCACCATGCCGGACCCCTTCTGGTAAAAATCCGGCTAGGTCGCCCCACCCCGGACTGGCGCGATGTCCTGCGGGAACGGTTCCGGCTCCTGGAGAACGAAGGCGTGGATGCCATTACCCTGCATCCCCGATTTGCCGAGGAGTCCCTGAATCGGTTTGCCGCCCGCCATGCGCTACACGCAGAATTGGCGGCGGAAACACGCGTCCCCATCATTGCCAATGGCGACATCACCGGCATCGACTATGCCTGGGAACGGGCGGGCTTGTTCGCTTCAACCGGCGGACTGATGATCGGACGGATGGCGGCCGCCAGGCCCTGGGTTTTCGCCCAATGGCACAATCCGGGTTTGACGGTTGACCTGGCCGAAGTCTGGAGCCGGTTCTGCCTCTATCTCGAGGACGACTTCAGCCCGGAGAAGGCCCTTATCAAGCTGAAGGTTTTCACCCCCTACTTCGCCCGCAACTTCGTCTTCGGCCACACCCTCTTTACCGCCGTCCAGGGCGCGATCAATTGGTCGGCTGCAAAAGAAAGGGCCGGCCAATTCCTGGCCGGCCCTCAACCCCTGATCAGGGATATTTCGCTGAGCGGACTCTAGGCCGCCTATTTGACCAGCGCCTTGAACTTCTTGTAGGCCTCGTTCCAGCGCGTTTTGTCCTGAGGCTTGTATTCCCGGATGGGGAACGCCTCACGAATCAGCGGGATCGCGTCCCGCATGGTCTTGATCACGCCCAGACCCATCGCCTGCACCATGCAGTTTCCGGTCGCGGTGGCCTCTTCCGGGCCGGCCATCACCGGCAACCCAACGGCATCAGCCGTGAACTGGTTCAGCATGATGTTTTTCGATCCGCCGCCGACAATGTGAACCACCTTGTTCGGGGCCCCCGTGACCTTCGTCAGCAACTCGTTCACATAGCGGTATTTCAGCGCCAGGCTTTCATACACCACACGGAGATAGGTGCCCCGATCCACCGGAACCGGCTGTCCCGTTTTCCGACAGAACTCGTCAATCGCCTTCTGCATATCAGGAGGATTGTAGAAACTCTTGTCATCGGGATCCACAAACGCCGTAAAGGACGGCGCCTCACGGGTCCAGCGATCCATCTCGGGCCACTTGATTTCACTGCCATCGGTATGCTGCCAGATCCGCTTGAGCTCCTGGACCAGCCAACTCCCCATGCAGTTCTTGAGAAGGCGCACATTCCCGATCCCGCCCTCGTTGCTGAAGTTGTGGGCCATCGCCTCCCTGGACGTGATGGCTTTCGGAATAAGCTTTCCGACAAGCGACCAGGTTCCGGAACTGATGATAAGCGCCTCGTCGGGATTATCCACCGGCGCGGCGGCAAAGGCGCTCGCCGTGTCATGCCCGCCCACGGCAATAAGCCTCGCACGGTTCAACCCGACCTGCGATGCCAGCTCGGCGTGAAGCTCACCCACCACGCATCCCGGCGCCACAATCTCGGGCATCACCGACACCGGAATTTTGAGCTTCTTGAGGATTTCCGCGCTCCAGGTCTTGGTATGCGCATCCATCAATTGCGTGACACTGGCAAAGGTCGAATCGACCGCCTTCACCCCACCCAGGTAATAATAGAACAAGGCGGGCGCCGGAAGATAGAAACAGCCGGGCTTTACCGTGTTTTTCCGGTTCAACATGTGCCAGTACAACTGGTTGCTGACGTTGAACGGCTGGAAATGAATGCCGGTGAGGGCGTAGGCCTTCTTGGCGCCAACCTTGGCCCGAACCCTATCGGCCATGTCATCCAGGCGGTGATCGCGATAGGCATACATCTTCCCCATCGCGTCCCCATCGGCGGTAAAGAACTGGCCGTCTGCCCCCCATGTGTCTATCCCGATGCCGTCCAGCTTGTCCGAGATCGTGCGACGGTACTCCCGCAGCCCCTTCACCAGGTTGTTGTAGAGCAGCACATCGTCCCAGTAGGCCCGCTCCGCCACCTTGCCG
>CAIZMS010000006.1 GCA_903934155.1 uncultured bacterium
ATGCGATCTGCGTCCGGGGCAATCACGACCATTATTGTTCCCATGACGAATGTATCCGTGATTTTCATCCCCTGGCGGCAAATGTGGTGGATTGGACCCGGAACCAGTTAACGGATGAGGAGTTGGCCTACCTCAAGCATCTCAAACTGGTTCGGGTGGTCAGCAGTTTCACGCTGGTTCACAGTACACTGGATATGCCTGAAAAATGGGGCTATGTATTTGACGAACTGGAGGCCGAGTCCAATTTTAATTACCAGTCCACCACCGTTTGCTTTTATGGACATACCCATCAGCCCGTGATTTTCGAGAAGTCGGGTTATGTTCGGCGGATCAACGGGGGTGGGAAAATTCCCGTGACGCTGGGGAAGAAGTATTTCGTCAATGTGGGAAGCGTGGGGCAGCCCCGCGACGGCGATAACCGCGCCTCGTATGGGATCTATGACACCACCGCGCGGTTGATCGAGTTGCGACGGGTTGATTACGATATTGCGGCGGCTCAGAAAAAGATTATTGACGCAAAATTGCCCGAGCGATTGGCGGTTCGGTTGAAAATGGGGGTTTGACGGCATGTCCCCTCTGTGCTTTTCCTCTCCTTACTCTTGAATCCCCGGAGATCATGAATGTTGGGAACTCCTAAAGGATTACGATTGCAAATCGGGATATTCGGACGGCGGAACGTCGGAAAATCCTCGCTTCTGAACGCCTTGACGCGCCAGTCGGTTTCAATCGTATCCGAGACGGCTGGAACCACGACGGACCCGGTTGAAAAAGCCATGGAGTTGCAACCTCTGGGGCCGGTTCTTTTTGTGGATACGGCAGGTGTGGATGATGTGGGGGCGTTGGGTGAATTACGCGTTGCAAAAACCCTGAAAGTGGTGGAGCGGACGGATCTCGCGATTCTTGTAACGGACGACTGGCAGGATTATGAGGCCCGCCTGCTGGCGCTTTTTGCGGGGCGGAAGACGCCGGTGATTGTGGCGGCAAACAAGCGTGATGCGCGCGTGCCTGAAGCGGTCGAGGCGAAGGCCCGGTCGGCCGGAGCGAACCGGGTGGTGGGCGTTAGCGCCTTAACAGGTTCCGGGCTGGATGATCTCAGGCAGGGAATCATTGCGGCGGCTCCTGATGAGTACCTGAACGCGCCAAGCCTGATGGGCGATCTCATCGCCGCCGGGGAGATGGCGATCCTGGTGGTGCCGATCGATATTGAGGCGCCCAAGGGGCGTTTGATTCTGCCCCAGGTACAGACGCTTCGCGATATTCTGGATCAGAATGCCTGTGCCATGGTGGTCAAGGAACGTGAATTGGCTGATGCGCTCTCCCGTTTGAATCGCCCGCCTGCCCTGGTGATTACCGACAGTCAGGAATTCATGAAAGTGGTGGCGGAAGTACCCGTTTCCATACCGGTCACTGGTTTTTCCATTCTGTTTGCCCGATTCAAGGGCGATCTTGCGGAATTGGTTCGCGGGGCGGCCGCCATTGACCGGTTGCGGCCCGGGGATCGGGTTCTGGTGGCAGAGGCGTGTGCTCATCACCCGACCGGAGAGGATATCGGGCGGGTCAAGATTCCCCGCTGGCTGGAGCAGTTTGTTGGCGGGAAACTGGAAGTTGTGGTGAAGGCCGGATGTGATTATCCGGATGACATTTCCGGGTTTAAGCTGATCGTGCATTGCGGGGCCTGCGTTTGGAACCGGCGGCAGATGTTGTCCCGGATTGAGCAGGCCCGTGCCTCGGGCGTGGCCATTACCAATTACGGCCTGACCATTGCGCACAGCCTCGGAATTTTGGAGCGGGCCTTGAGCCCGTTCCCGTACGCACGGGAAGTGTATCGGGAAAGTATTCAGAAGTCAGAATTTCGAAGTCCGAAGTCCGGAGTCCAGGAATGAAGAAGGATCTGATCAGGCGAATTGCCGATGACGGCGAGGCCTCGGAGATAGAGATTGAGGAGTTGCTCCGCTGTGGCGGGGATGACCTCAAGGCGCTGTATGCGGCGGCCGACCGGGTGAGGCATGAGCAGGTCGGGGATGAAATTTATCTCCGTGGAATCATCGAGTTTTCGAACTATTGCCGGAAAAGTTGTGATTATTGCGGGATCCGAGGACCCAATCGCGCCGTGACGCGATATCGCATGGGGATTGATGAGATTGTGGATATTGCGGGTGAAGCGGAACGGTTGGGCAATACAACCGTGGTGCTTCAATCCGGCGAAGATGTTTGGTTTACCGGAGACCGGATATGCGAGGTTATCCGGGGCATCAAGCGGAAGACGGGCGTGGCGATCACCTTGTCCATCGGGGAGCGCCCTTATGATGAACTGGTGCGATTCAAGGCTGCAGGATGTGATCGGTACCTGCTGCGGTTTGAGACATCGGATCGTGAGTTGTTCGGACGGATTCACCCCGACGATGATTTTGATGTGAGGGTGCAGTGTCTTCATGATCTGAAGCGGGCCGGGATCCAAGTCGGGAGCGGGTTTATGATCGGTTTGCCGGGCGGAACGGTGGGGACGATTGCGCGCGACATCCTTTTCGCGACAGCCTTGAAGTTGGACATGATCGGTTGCGGTCCGTATCTTTCCCATCCCGATACGCCCTTGTCGCAGGGGCCGCTTCTGGAGGATCGGGAGATGTATTTCAAGACCCTTTCGATTCTCCGGTTGCTCAATCCCCGTGCTCATATTCCGGCAACAACGGCCTTTGATGCTTTGTTTGAGGGGGGGCGCGACCTGGTCCTGACCCGTGGAGCCAATGTGTTTATGCCGAATGTGACGCCCCAGAAATATAGGGCGCTCTACCAACTGTATCCGAACAAGCCCTGTGTGGATGAGGACAGCGGGCAATGTTCGGTTTGTGTGATGGGGCGGGTGGCTCGCCTGGGACGAACCATCGGGACGGGACCGGGGCACAGTGGCCTTCAAAAGGATGAAAAATAACTCGCAATAGACTGACGATGTGATACTTATTGCGCCGAGTTTTTTAGGGGATTCCGGTATGAATTTGAAGAAACTGTTGTCGGAAGATACCATCATTTTTAACCTTGCGGGTACATCCAAGGAGGAGATCATTCAGGAAATGATCGATCTTCTTGTTGCGCGTGGACGAATCAGGGATCGTGATGCGGCGCTCAAAGCGGTTCTGGACCGGGAACAGAAAATGTCAACCGGCATGCAGCACGGGATTGCTATTCCGCATGGTAAGACTGATTCAGTCGATAAGTTGGTGACAGCCATGGGTCTCAAGAAAGAGGGTGTGGACTTCGGTTCCATGGATGGAAAGCCTTCGACGATTTTCATCATGACGATTTCGTCCATCAGCCGTACGGGACCGCATATTCAGTTTCTCTCAGAAATCAGTCAGGTTTTGAATGACCCTGAAAAACGGGAGCGCATTCTCCAATCTCAAAGCGCCTCGGAAGTCCTGGATGTGCTCACCAATTAGCCATTTTCAATTGTAAGAAAATGTATTGTTTTTGGTTGATTCCCTCCTATACTCATATTTGCGAATAAGGTCTATTGGTTCGCAGGAGGAT
This sequence comes from uncultured bacterium, assembly GCA_903934155.1. Classification (GTDB taxonomy): domain Bacteria; phylum Verrucomicrobiota; class Kiritimatiellia; order CAIKKV01; family CAITUY01; genus JAABPW01. Next base: position 3,526 of record CAIZMS010000006.1, read on the forward strand.
ACCTGACTCATGCCGCAAATACTTCTGATTGATGATGAACCGAGGATGCTGAGCCTTCTCAATAC
>CAIZMS010000007.1 GCA_903934155.1 uncultured bacterium
CGCTGCGGGCGGAATGTGGTCTTCGGCGCGAATGTGGTCCTGCGCCATCCGAAAAAAATTGTCATCGGCGACAATGTGGTGATTGACGACAACTGTCTGCTCGATGCGAAGGGGGAATCCAATTCCGGGATCGCGATCGGTTCCGGGGTTTTCATCGGCCGCAACACCATTCTCCACTGCAAGAACGGCGACATCCTCATCGGGGATGATGTGAATATTGGCTTTAATTGTGACATCGCCTCCTCCCACAAAGTCGAGATAGGCCGGAAAACCCTGATTGCCGCCTACAGCTACATTGTCGGAGGCGGACATGACTTCTCAAAGACCGATGCCTCGGTCATGGATCAGAAGCGGATCGCCAAAGGGATTACCATCGGGGCCGAGGCGTGGATTGGCGCCGGAGTGATTGTCCAGGATGGTTGCACCATCGGCGAGAGCACCATTGTGGGGGCCGGTGCCGTGGTGAATGCAGACTTACCCGCCAAAGTCATCGCCGTCGGCCTTCCCGCCCGCGTGCTGAGGAGCCGTTCTTAAGGGCGTATGTCTTTGGGGCACTCTTGAACTTATGGGGCGCGTCGGCCAGAAAAGGCGGCGCGCAGTCGACGATCAGAAGAACTTTTGCTTCGGCGTATTTCGATGGGGCCAATCTGCACGGAAATAGCTCTGCGGAGTGCGCGGCTTCGTTGCCATTCTTCCCATGTCCATGAGGTTTTAAGGGATGAGGCTGATTTCATCAGAAATCTCCTTCTTGAATTGGCGAAATTCTTCCAGTATTCGAAATGAGGGCAAATCGGCCAGGCGTTCGGCGGCAAAAATCCACATCGCCAGACATATAGGCCCCTTCGGTGTAGAATTCCACAGCGGAACCTCCTACAACCACTAGATCCCAGCCGGCTTCTTTGAATACGGTTGTCACCAGGCCGGATAATTTCATGGCCTTTTCCAGAAGATCCGGGGTGGACTGAATGTCGGTTAACGCTTCTTGAATCATTTTCACGTGGCAAACCTAGCACCGTCTCGTTATGGCATCAAGGTCTGAAAAGAAAATGATAGGCAGGATGAGCAGGATAATTCAGGAAACAGAAAATTCTGAACCCTTAATCCCACCTTAATATGTCCGGCCCAGTTTGGTGCGGATTTTGTAGAGCATGATGCCCCACAGGTAGACAAAGAACCCGATTTCGCCGCTGCTCATCTTCAGGCGGAAGATGTGGGTGTAGCCCTTGAAGCCGCGATAGATCAGATTGAACAGAAGGTTCCCCGGCCACTTGATCAACCGGCGTGAGAGCGGGATCAGGGACGGGAACTCGATGCACAACGAGAAGAACTTGTGCAGGTTCTCAAACTCCCGCTTGGTCTCGCCCTTGTTGATGGGGGATTCCACCTGGTAGGACTCGTGTTGCTTGTGCGACGGGTCGAGATACCCCTTCTCAATACAGTAGTGGTAAAGCTCGGTGCGCGGATAGGGCTGGAAGATCGAGGCCCACGCATAGGCGGGCTTCACCCGGGTATTGACCTGGATAGTCTCGTAGGCGTTCTCAATCGTCTCGTCGGGCAATCCCACCATGTTCTGGGTCATGATTGAGATGCCGTACTTGTGGAACAGATCCGCCGCCTCGATGATCTTGGCGTTGCTCATGTCGCGCTTGAGCACTAGTTTCCGGAGTTCCTCGTTTCCGCTCTCGACGCCCATGGCGATGGTGACGCAGTTGGCCTTCTTGAGCGACTGAACCACTTCCTCGTTCACCAGATTGGCGCGGACATAACAGATCATGGGCAGGCCCACCCGCTGACTGTACACCTCGGCAAACTTCTTGAGCCAGACGCGGTTCATGATGAACAGGTCGTCGTGGAAATAGACAATCTTGAGGGGGTAGTGCTTGCGGACCTCCTCCAGTTCCTGAACCACATTCTCCACGCTACGCAGGCGGCAATATTGGGTCTCCCCGGCCTCTTCCCGGTACATCTTCTTCAGCTTGCGGTTGAAACAGTAGGTGCAGTCGTAGGGGCAACCGCGCCCGGCCAGGAAATGCTTCACGCTGCTGTGGGCGTAGGCGTAATACTTCAGGAACGAGGCCCGGTCGGGGAAGGGCAGGCTGTCCAGGTCATGGATCAGCGGGATGATCGGGTTCTTGACGACCTGTCCGTCCTTTTTCACCCAGAGATTCGGGATGGTGGAAATATCGCCGCCGGCCTGAAGGGTGTCGAGCAGTTTGACGATGGCCTCGTCGCCTTCCCCTCGGCAGATGATGTCCACCTCCGGGTCATCGATGATTTCAGGGAAAAAGGTCGGGTGCGGGCCGCCGAGGATCGAGATGAAGGATGTATGTTTACGGAGACGGCGGATCAGTTCCAGGTAATACGGTTCCGCGCCGCTGGTCACGGAGAAGCCAATGACATCGGGCTTGAAGTCGGCCACGGCCTTGAAAAGGTTTGGCTCCAGGTTGGTGAGGAACAGGTCGGATTCGTGCCCGTGCTTTTTGACATTGGCAATCAGGCACATGATCCCCATGGGATCCGTGATGTCGAGCGAGGCCGTTTTATAGACAAACAAACACTTCATTGGTATAAGCCCATTTGATTTCCGTGAATGTTTGACGATAGCGATTCCAGATTACGGCAACAAGCGAAATGAACAAAATCACCATCCTTCATCTTTGCGAGCATTTTGGCGACAAGCAGGTTTCCTTTCACGGGGTCTCGCGCCTGTTTGAGCTGTGGATTCCCGCGTTTGACACAAACCGGTTCCGGGTTCTGCTGTGCAGTCGCAAGGGGCCCAGCGAGTTGGCCGACCAGCGGTTGAAGGCGGCGGGCATCGCGCCTCTCTATATCGGCTATGGCAAGATGGATCCCCGAAACCTGTTTAAACTCATTACCCTGATGCGACGCGAGAAGGTGGATGTGCTCCATGCCCACGGCTACGGGGCCTGCACCTGGGGCCGCCTTGCCGGCATTCTGTTGGGCAAGCCGGTCATCGTTCACGAGCATTGCAACTATGGAACCGTGCCTGCTTTCCAGCGCCCAGCGGAATGGGTGCTGGGCCACTTTACAAGTCATGCTTATGCGGTCTCCGAGTCCACCCGGCAGTTCACCATTGAGAAACGGTACATTCCGGCGGCGCGGGTGGAGACGCTTTACAGCGGGATTCCCCTGGATCAGATTCACCAGGTTGAGCCCGTTTGGGTCGCGTCGTTCCGGCGGGAGCAGGGGCGAAAGCCGGAGGACAAAATTCTCGGCGTGGTCGGGCGACTGGAAAGCCACAAGGGTCATCTTGACGCCTTCAAGGCGCTTCAGTTGATTCTGAAGGAGCGATCCGATGTTACGCTCTGGGTTTTGGGCAATGGTCGCTACGAGGAGACGCTGCGGCAGTGGGTGAAGGACAATGCCTTGACCGATCGGATTACCTTTCTCGGGTATCGTTCCGATGTGGTCAAGGTGATCCAGTGCTTTGACATCCAGTTATTTCCGAGCCATCAGGAAGGCACCCCCAGTACCTTGTTCGAGGGCATGGCGGTGGGAAATGTCTGTGTGGCGTCCACGGCGGACGGGCAGGGGGAAATATTGCGGGATGGAGAGGATGCCCTCTTGTTTAAGCCCGGTGATATCGAGGCGCTCGCTCGCCTGACGCTCAAGGTTCTGGCCGACCCCTATCTGGCTCGACGCCTGCGCCTGAACGCACTTGCCCGGATTAAAGACTTCGATATGAAGCGGTGTCTTGATGTGATGGAGCGGAAGTACGAGGGCTTGACCTTCCTGTCGCGTTCGAGCACCATGGAGTCATGAGCGAGCTTCTTCATGGTGAGGTTCGAGACGGACGACCCGGGGATGTTCATGTAACGTCCTATGCGCTTCTCCTGATTTTTGGTCTCTTGGCGGCGGGCATCATCACTCTGGGCTATCTCTATTATCAGCATTTCAAGACGAATTACCGGAAGGAATACGAGAAACAGCTTTCGGCGATTGCCAAACTGAAAGTTGGTGAACTGACGCAGTGGCGCACCGAACGTTGGGGAGACGCTGCCGTTCTTTTGAACAATGCCGCCTTCTCGGCTTTGGTGCAGCGTTTTTTTGAAAATCCGGAAGCCCCGGAAGCGGCAGGGCTACTTCGGGAGTGGCTCGAAAAATACCAGACTATATTTCAGTACGATCAGATTTTCCTGCTGGATGCGCGCGGCACCATGCGGATGACCATGCCCGCGAACCTGACGAACCTCGCGTCTGCCATTTCACAACGCATTCCTGAAGTTCTTCAGGCGGATCACGTGACCTTTCTGGATTTCTATCGGGATGAGGCCGACCACGGCGTCTATCTGGCCATTCTCATGCCCATTTTGCAGGGGCCGGGCTCCAGTCGGCCCTTGGGCGCGTTGGTTTTCCGGATCAATCCGGAAAGCTACCTGTATCCCTTCATCAAGCGGTGGCCGACCTACAGCAAAACGGCCGAGACGCTGCTTGTCCGCCGAGACGGGAATGAGGCCGTTTTTCTGAATGAACTTCGGTTTGCGACGAATACCGCATTAAATCTGCGCATCCCTTTGGATCGTATCACATTGCCCGGGGCTCAGGCTGCCCTGGGTCGCGAGGGAATTATGGAGGGTCTAGATTACCGGGGCCTGTCGGTGGTGGCGGCTTTACGCTCCATTCCGGATTCGCCGTGGTCGTTGGTTGCCCGAGTCGACACTGCGGAAGTCTATGCGGCGATTCGGGAGCGGCTCTGGATCGTGATCGGCATGATGGCAATTTTACTGTTCAGCGCAGGGGCCTGTGTCGGGCTGGTCTGGCGGCAGCAGCGTGTCCGGTTTTATCGGGATCAGGCGAAGTTGTCTGCTGCGCTGGCACAAAGCGCGGAGGAGCTTCAGGATAAGAATGCCGAGTTGGAGCGTTTTCTCTATGCGGCCTCTCATGACTTGAAGAGTCCGGTCGTGACCATCAGGACATTCCTGGGGTATCTCGAGAAGGACATTGCGGCGGGTGATGCCGGGCGGATTGAAAAGGATATGAAATTCATGCGCTCGGCTACGGACAAAATGGCGCAGCTGCTCGATGAACTGCTGGATATTTCGCGCGTCGGCCGCGTCATAATTCCGCCGGTTCGCGTCACGGTACAGGGGCTTGTGGATGAGGCCCTCATTGCTGTGGCGGGGGGCATTGCGGCACACGGCGTGACTCTCACGGTGAGTGACCCGGATGTGACGGTGTTTGGAGACCGGATCCGGCTGGCGGAAATCTGGCAGAACCTGATCGATAATGCCGTCAAGTTCATGGGGAGTCAGAAAGAGCCCCGCATTGAAATCGGCGTGGAGACACGCGGCGCGGAAACGGTGTTTTTCGTGCGTGACAACGGGGTCGGCATTGATCCGCGTTACCACGAAAAGGTGTTCGGTCTGTTTGAGAAGCTGGATCCCCGGGCCGAGGGCTCCGGCATGGGTTTGGCCCTCGTCAAGCGGATCGTGGAGTTGTATAAGGGACGGATCTGGGTGGAGTCCCCCGGGACGGGGCAGGGCGCGTGTTTCTTTTTCACGCTGCCCGAAGCGGTTGAGAGCGCAAAGCAAGGAGTACGAACATGAAAGGTGAACCGATTGTCATTCTGCTGGTGGAAGATGATGAGGCTCATGCGGAAATCGCACGCCGGAATTTTGCGGCCAGTCATATCGCCAATCGACTGATCCATGTCGCCGACGGGCAAGCGGCGCTGGATTATCTGTATCGGCGAAATGAATTCAGCAATTCGGAAACCTCACCCCGCCCGGGCATTATCCTGCTCGATTTACGGCTGCCGAAGGTGGATGGAATGGAGGTTCTGAAAGTCATCAAGGGTGATCCCGCGCTGGGCAGTATTCCGGTGGTGATCCTGACCACCTCCAAAGCGGAAGCGGACATGGTC
>CAIZMS010000008.1 GCA_903934155.1 uncultured bacterium
CCGGATCAGGCCGCGCCCGAACCGGTTCCCACATAGCACGGCGGTCATATTGAGAAAATCACCACGCAACCGACCGCAATAGGATGCAGTCGGCAAAAATCCAACATCCCCGGCCAGAGCCCCCAGATCGCCGGTATGGTTTGCCAACCGCTCCAATTCCAGGGCAATGCCCCGGAACACCTGGGCCCGCGCAGGAACCGTGCACCCCGCCAACGCTTCCATCGCCTGACAATACGCCGTGGTATGCCCAATGGTGGTGTCCCCCGCCAGGGTCTCCATAAGGTGGATCGTCCGCTTGTCCGCCCCCCCCATTAAGGCCCGTTCAATCCCCCGGTGCTGATAGCCCAGTGCAATTTCAAGATGGAATACCTGTTCCCCGTGGCATTGGAAACGGAAATGGCCGGGCTCAATGATTCCCGCATGAACGGGGCCAACGGCGACCTCATGAACTTCATCGCCCTCCACCTTGTAGTACTCCATGATCCCGGCCACCGGCGCCTCCGCCGCACTCCGCCCCCAGGCATCGTGCCCCGGTCGCCATGATTTCATAAAACGAACCGGCTTGAGCCAGGGATGCCCTTCGGGGCGAAGCCCAAACTGTTCGGAAATTTCGCGCTCAAACAGATGAACCTGGGGACACTCCGGAGTCAGGGACGGAAACGACTCGCCCGTAATCCGGGTCCGGGCCACGCGAAGTTGTCCCTCCTCGCGAAACGCCAGCACCGCGTAAAGATCTACCCCCGCCTCACCCTCCGGCATATGCCCGAAAAAGGCGGCCACCTTGGCGCCATCCTCAACAGCTTCCCGAATAGACCCCCGGAAGACGGAGCCCTCCAGGTCCGGAATATCGTGCCGGGCGACCGGCACGCTGTTTCGAGTCTGGGCCCATTTCAAAATCGCGGTCATGGCTTCACCTCCAGATACGACACCGCCTCGTGAAGTGCGGTGGTCAGGGGATTGGGAATGTACAATCCGAGCAGGATGGAAAGACCGAGGAATATCAGGATCGGAATCACCAGTTGGGGACGATCCCGGTACGCCGTGGAGGCAGCCTGTGGCGAGGGGACGCCTTGAACCACGCGTAGCACCGTCGTTCCCATCCCAATGAAGACAATCGCCAGAACCGCCAGATACAGGGTCGCCACGGCATAGTGCCCGCCGTTGATGGCGCCGGTCAGAATCGTAAACTCACTGATGAAGGGCCCACCGGGCGGCGATCCGGTGACAATCAGAAACCCCGCCAGAAAGGTGACGCCTGATACCGGGAGCCGCCGCATGGCGCCGCGGACATCATCCGTCAGTTTGCTTCCATAGGCCCGGTGAATATTGCCGGCCGACAGGAACAGGACTCCCTTGGTCACCCCATTCGTGATCATATGCAACAGGGCCCCAAAGGCCGCCAGCCCGCCCAGTCCGATCCCCAGCACCAGAATTCCCATGTGTTCAACGCTGGAATAGGCCAACATCCGCTTGAAGTCACGCTGACGCACCATAAACACCGCCGCGACCGCCATCGAGAACAGCCCGATAAAAACCAGGATCTCGCGGGCAAACGCCGCTTCCGGTGCCGCCAGGCAGATCTGATAGAACCGGAGGATCGACAGGAACGCGCAACTCGTAACACCGCCAGCCAGCAGGGCACCCACCAGTCCGGGCGCCTCGCCATAGGCATCCGGCTTCCAGGTGTGCATCGGCGCCAACCCCATTTTGGTGCCATACCCCACCAGAAGCAGCACAAACGCCGCATGCAACCAGGGCCGCGACAACTGGGGCGCCGTCCTCACCAGATCATCCAGAAGCAGGGTCGGAACCAAACCCGCGTGAAGCGACGAATAGGCCAGAAAAAACGACCCCAGCAGGGCCAGGGCAATTCCCACCGACCCGATGAGCAGGTACTTCCAGGTCGCCTCAAGCGAACGCGCGCTGTGGTTAAAAAACAATAAGGGTGCCGTGCAAAGCGTGGTGGCTTCGATGGCCACCCACATCAATCCAAGATGATGGGATAGCACCACCAGGGTCATCATACCCAGCATCCCCAGGAGACAGGCACAGAAAAACCGGTTCTGGCGTTCGGGTCGCAAGGCCAGATAGGCCGGGGCGTAAAACCCGCAAATCGTAAAAATTACGCTGATCAGCCCGAGTACGAGTTTCCCAAGCGGATCCAACGCCAACCACCCCTGCAGCCCCGCCACCGGGTGTCCGCAGGATAATACCCACACCGTCATGCCCAAATGAATCACCCCGGCCAGGGGAATGAGCCAGGGACGCCAACGATTCGACGGCACCACCAACGCGGCAACCGCAATGATTAAGGGAACAAATATCAGCCAAAAGACCATGATCTACTCCTTTAATTCCGACAGCATGCTGGTGCTCACCGAGGAGAACTCCCTGCTGATTTTGTGAATAATGATGCCCATCACAAAGATGGCGACAAACA
>CAIZMS010000009.1 GCA_903934155.1 uncultured bacterium
CTGGCGGCATACCGCCTGCACAAGAATGAACGACCCGAGAATTAGGCGGAAGTTCTCTTTTCTGATGCCGAACCGCCTCTGTGACCTCTTCTGGAGTTGCTTTGGCAAGGACATCCCTGGGCGGGATGCTGCCGAGAATCGCCAACTTGCCGCCAGTCCATTCATGGATCTCACTGATTGTCTGCTGAATGCCTGGGTTGAAGAGATTGATTCCAATCTCCGGATAATCACGAACCGATGAGGCACAACCGGCATCATTGTGGAACAGTTTGACGCTGGCCTTTGTTGCGTACAATTCCTTCAGGTACGGGAGGCCGAACTCCTTGAAATCCTCCTCGCCAATGAAGCCTACTACATCATCCAGCATCATTATCCCATCAATACTGGGAAAAGTTTCCCGCTGGAGGGAATGCCAGTTCTTCAGGAACCGGGTAATCACGCCCAGCAACTTGTGCATCCGGTCGGGATCCGTCTTGATGGCCATCAGGAATTCCGTCGTCCCCATCAGGAAGGTCGCGATATTCAACGGGCCGCGTGACACGGAGAACCGGATGGAATGCCCCTTCGCCTTCATGCGGGGTTCCGCCCATTTCAACCGTTTGAGCACTAAAGGCAAGAGTCCGTCAGTTAATGGATTGGGCTCTACCACATAATCCACTTCCTCCACCTGACGAAAGATCGCATGGGCGAAGGGAAACTCGTTCTCTGGGAACATACAGCGGGCGCCGAATGCGGAAGGCTCCGTACACATCCCATATTCGACCCAGAATCCTGGCAGGAACATCGCTTCGGGAAATGTCTCGACCGCCTTGAGATTCGCGTCAAACCAGACGTGATCATGCGCCAGATAGTCCAGAATACTGACACCACTCCACTGCGGAAGCCATGGACTGTCGATGATAAATCCCGCAAGGGGCTCCTTCTTTTCACGCGTTCCCGCTACCAGCATGACCAATTCCATCCATTGTCGATCAGTCATATAGCCCTCCCAGCCAGTGGAAAACAACACCCAAGAACGGATTCATAATAATCATCTCACCTCCCTGTCATCGCCTTGATCAAAATGACATAGTCGAGCGTGTGGCCCGGGATCGTGACCGTTTCGCCGGCTTTGACCACCCTGCTCCACAGGGCGGCATCGGCGCGTTCGAGGTTGTGGTCGCGCCACACCGCCTTCTCCCCGCTGTCCGTGAATCCGGCGGCGGAAAGCGCCCGGGTGAACGCCGCCGCCGTCTTCGCAATAGCCTGATCCGGTTTCTTCAGCGTCACGACGGGGAATGTCCCGGTCGAGAACATGGCGAGGACGGTCGCCCCCTCCGATCCCGGATTGATCCGGAAGGAGAGGTCGGTTTTGCAGTTCTTGTCGCCCAGCCGCCGGGTGCCGATCCAGGAGGCACCGTTGGCCGCCGCGGGCAACACGTCGAAGGTGTTGTCGGACGAGCCGTCCACATCGGTGTAGAACGGGGTCTGGGCCTCCACCGGCCGGTCCACGAACAGCGCCGGCGAGGCGGGGTTCGAACTGGCCAGGTCCTGCACAAGGGCCTAGTGATCGGCTGGCATCGGGCCATTGGCAGGCTTCTGGTAGACGACCATCCGGTCGCTATGGCCCGCGCCGTCGGACACCTCGACCACATTGCGGCCCGGCGCGAGCTCCGATTTCCAGAAGAAGACATGGTTGATACGCGGCGCGGGAGGGATCGGGGTGGCGACACCTTTGCGGGTCATCGTCATCGCGGGCAAGCCGTAGTCCCCGTCTTTCTTGCGGCCCTGGCTGACCCCATTGATGAAGAGCTCCACCGTTGGGGAATTGGCATAAACCTTGATGCCGTTGTCCGGGGCAAAGCGGCGGAAGAAGTGATGCCGCCCGCAGAGGTGGAGCGCCGGCTTGTGGGGATTCAGAAACGCCTGGAACAGATAGTAGATATCCTTGGGCATGCCGGCGAGCGTCACC
>CAIZMS010000010.1 GCA_903934155.1 uncultured bacterium
AACGGTCATCCTGCCCGCCTTGAAACGGGGCGTCTGGGTGCTGTGCGACCGGTTTGCCGACTCCACCACGGCCTATCAGGGATATGGCAGGGGCTTTGACATTGAGACGATTCTGCTGCTGAACAGTCAGGCCATGGGGGAATGCATTCCGGATCTGACAATTCTCATGGACATTGATGTCCAGGCCGGGCGGGAGCGTCTGGCGCAGCGGAATCTGGCCATGAATACCACCAGCGACCGGATTGAGCGGGAGGCCATTGACTTTCATGAGCGGGTTCGTGCCGGCTTTCTGGCCCTGGCCCAGCGCTGGCCCGACCGTATCAAAGTCGTGAATGTGAAGAGGGAGAAGGATGAAGTTGCAGGCGAAATCTGGAAACAGGTACAAGAATTGAATCCAGAATCCAGGAGCCAGAATCCAGAATGGAGAGCGGGAAAATAATGACCTTTGGACAAGATTTTCACTGTATTATTCTGGATTCTGGATTCTGGATTCCTGAGTTATTCCCATGTCCACAGAAAGTACATTAACAGGCGCCTTATCCTCCTTCGACGCCGCCTTGCAGGCGGGGCGGGTGGCGCAGGCTTACCTCGTGGTGGGAAATATCCGCGAGGAGGGGATGCCGTTTGCCGAGCAAGCGCTCATGCGGCTTTTTTGCCAGGGTTTGATGAAGCCGTGCGGCGAGTGTTCCGCTTGCGTCCAGATCCGGGAGCACCGGCATGTGGATGTGGTTTGGATTGAGCCGGAGAAAAAATCGCGAGTGGTCGGAATTGACCGCATCCGGGATTTGCTTCAGGTGGTCTACCAGACTTCGTACAGTGGAGGCTGGAAGGCCGTTGTTCTGGCCGGGGCCGACCGGGCGGGCGAGGAGGCCTCCAACGCCTTCCTGAAGACACTTGAGGAACCCCCGCCTCGCTGTATTTATTTTCTCCTATCGGACTCCCCTCAGGCCATCATGCCCACCATCCTCTCCCGCTGCCAGCGCATTGTCCTGTCGACGGAGGCGGAGCGGCTCCCGGATCCCTGGCAGTCGGAGTTGCTCGGTATTTTGTCCGCCCCCTGCGAAAACAGTCTATCCGGCCGCATGGGGCGAGCCAAAAAACTGGATGCCCTGCTGGCGGATATCAAGAAAACGGTTGAGAAAGAGGAGACGATCCGGTTTCGCGAGGAGCAGGAAGCGATGCGAAATCCCGATGACCGAAAAACTCCGAAAGGGGATGAGGATGTGCTCTCGGCCCGGACCGAGGCGCGGTTCCGCGGCCTACGTTCCATGGTTCTGCGGACGATGTTGTTCTGGTACCGGGATCTGCTGGTCACCGGGTGTGGCGCGGATGCGACGTCATTGCGGCATCCTGAACAGGCCGGTCTGATTGCCGACCTCGCCCGGCGCATCCCGTATGCCGAGGCCCTGGCGAACGTGCGGGTGATCGAGGATATGCAGCGCCAGTATGACCGCAATTTATCGTCCGAGCACATCGTTGCCGCGGCCATGAGCAGTTTGAGGGGATGATTCTTCCTTCTGGATTCTGACTTCTGAATTCTGTATACTTTCCGCCGTGTATCGTTCCGTCACCATTCATCTTGAAGATGATTCGCTGATTCAGGCGGTGAGTCCGGCTGAGCTGGCTATCCACCGGGGTGATTTTTGCGTGGTGGAGTGTCAACGGGTTCCCGAATTCGGCCAGGTGGCGCAGTTGGAAGATCAGGAGGGAATCCTGCCGCAACGAGGCGCGATGCCGTTTGTCCTGCGCCGGGCAACCCTGCAGGATCAGGCTCGGGCCCGCGAAAATTCGCTGACCGGGCGCATGGCTTCCAAGACGGTTCATAAGCGGGTTGAGGAGCAAAAACTTCCCCTCCGCCTGATTCATGTGCGCTACAGTTTTGACCGATCCATTTTGCATGTGACCTTTACCGCGGAGGAGCGCGTCGAGTATACCGACTTCGTTAAATCGCTGGCCGGCGAATTACAGACGCGCATCGAGATGAAATTTCTCGGCGTCCGGGATGTCGCCCGGCTCGTGGGCGGAATGGGCGTCTGCGGGCGATCGATCTGCTGCAAGTCATGGCTCAAGGATTTCGAGGGAGTGAGCGTTAAAATGGCCAAAACCCAGCGGCTGACGCTCAATCCGAACTCGATCAGTGGAATGTGCGGACGGCTGAAGTGTTGCCTGAAATACGAGTTCGACAGCTATAAGCAGATGGGGGAAACCCTTCCCCGTGACGGCGCGTCCGTAAGGTGCGGGGATGGGTGCGGGTGTGTTTGGGACAAGGATATCATGGGGCAGCGAGTGAAGGTGCGTCGGGAAGATGGGCGGATTTTGGATTATCCCGCCGCTGAGGTTCAGTCGATTCCCGAGTCCTTTCCCCGGAACGGAAAGAAACAGGAGACACAGGAATGAAGCCGGTTCAGTTAGTCGTGGTCGGGTCGATCGGATTGGATACCATTGAAACTCCGCATGCCCGCAAGGCCGAGATTCTGGGCGGTTCGGTCAGCTATGCCTGTGCGGGTGCCTCGTTTTTTGCCTCCACCGGAATGGTGGGGGTGGTCGGCGCGGATTTTCCGGAACCCTGCGTTGACATCTATCGCCAGTTCGGGATTGACCTGAAGGGGTTGCAGAAGGCGCCGGGTAAAACCTTCCGCTGGTCCGGCGTCTATGAGCAGGACATGAACAACCGCCGAACCCTCGCGACGGATCTCAATGTCCTGGGGACATTCATGCCTGAACTTCCGGATGACTACACCCGGGCGCCATTTTTGTTTCTGGCCAACATTTCGCCCGAATTGCAGCTTCATGTCCTGTCCCAGGTCAAGTCGCCCAAGTTCGTCGTGGCTGATACGATGGATCTCTGGATCAATATTGCCCGCAAGCCCCTGATGGAGGTCATCAGCGCGGTGGATCTGCTGACGCTCAACGAATCCGAGGCGCGGCTGTTGTCCGGCGAGAACAACCTGATCAAGGCGGCCCGGATGATCCTGGGTTGCGGCCCCAAGTATGTCATCATCAAGAAGGGCGAGCATGGGGCGATGCTGTTCTCGAAAGCAGGGATTTTCATCGTGCATGCCTACCCGCTGGAAGTGGTGCATGATCCCACCGGCGCCGGCGACACCTTTGCCGGCGGATTCATGGGGGCCTTGAGCGAGCGCGGGGATGTGAGCGAGGCCGGGATCCGCAAGGCCATGAGTTACGGCAGTGTGGTGGCGTCCTTCGGGGTGGAAGATTTCAGCCTGGCCCGCTTGCAGAAATTGTCGCGGGGTGATATTGAACACCGGTTTGAGGCATTCCGGGCACTGACCCATTTGGGGTAAACTTGATTTCAGGGTAGGGACGCCTCTCCGAGGCGTCCGCAGATGACGGGGAGTGAAAGCAGGGAGCTGCGATAGAGAAAAAAGGGGATTCATGAAGACGGAGAAAAGCACGTGTACATGCCAGCAGGATGCTGACGAGTCGAAGTTGCTGAAACGGCTGGAGGTCGTCATCAAGGACTATCGGGAAAAGCCCGGGGCGCTGATTCCCGTCCTCCAGATTGCCCAGGGGCTGTTCGGCTATCTGCCGGAAGTGGCGCTCAAGAGGATTAGTCTCGGCCTGGATAAATCCTACAGTGAAGTGGCCGGGGTGGTCGGGTTCTACTCGTTTTTTTCCACCGTCCCGCGGGGCCGCAACCTGGTTCGGGTCTGCCTGGGGACGGCGTGCTATGTCCGCGGGGGCAAACAGGTTCTTGAGGCCATCAAGAAGCATCTGGGAATTGATGTGGGGCAAACTACGCCCGACAAACTCTTCTCGCTGGAGGTGGCCCGGTGTTTCGGCGCCTGTGGACTCGCCCCGGCCATCACCGTGAATGACGATGTCCACCAGCGAGTCAAGTCCGCGAAAGTACATGAGATCATCAATTCCTACAGGACCGTTTCCCGGGCCAAGGCGACCAGGCAGAAGAGGGCGAAAACATGACAACACACAGGAAAATTGCAACCCCGGCCGCCCTGAAGGCGCTGGCCGCTGAATATAAGGTCAAGGTCGAGAGCCGGATCCAGACCGGCGAGAAGGCGGCCTCCGGCAAGATCAAGCATCATGTCCTGGTGTGTACGGGCGGCGGGTGCATTGCGTCGGGTGCGCTCGATGTCAAGGCCGCGTTGGAACAGGAAATTAGTCGGCTGGATCTGGCGTCCCAGGTGAAGGTGTTTGCCACCGGCTGCCTGGGTCCTTGTGCGGTCGGACCGGTGGTCGTGGTCTATCCTGAAGGAACATTCTACGAGAATCTCACGCCAAAGAGCGCGGTCCGGATTGTCCGGGAACACCTGAAGAAAGGGAAGATTGTGGAGGAGTTTGTCCACAAGAAGGATCCTTCCCAGACCCCGGTCCCGGCCATGAAGGACATCGAGTTCCTCAACAAGCAGACCAAGATTGTCCTTCGCAATTGCGGAATTATCGATCCCCTCAGCATTGAGGAGTATATCGGTCGTGACGGGTATCTGGCATTGGCCAAGGTTCTGACCACGATGAAGCCGGATGAGGTCATTGAGACCATCAAAAAATCCGGTCTGCGCGGACGGGGTGGGGCGGGGTTCCCGACCTGGATGAAGTGGAGCCTGACCCGCAAGGCGGCGGGCGATGAGAAGTATATGCTCTGCAATGCCGATGAGGGTGATCCCGGCGCATTCATGGATCGCAGCGTGCTGGAGGGCGACCCCCACAGCGTGATCGAGGCCATGGTTATCGGGGCCTATGCGGTGGGCGCCTCGAAGGGGTTCGTGTATTGCCGCGCGGAATATCCTCTGGCGGTGGAACGGCTGACCAAAGCCATTGAAAGTGCCCGGGAGTCCGGATTCCTGGGGAACGCCATTTTTGGATCGGATTTTAATTTTGACCTTGAAATCCGAATGGGTGCGGGCGCGTTTGTCTGCGGCGAGGAAACCGCGCTCATGACATCCATCGAGGGACAGCGCGGCGAGCCGCGTCCACGGCCTCCGTTTCCGGCGAACAAGGGACTATGGGGAAAGCCCAGCGTCTTGAACAATGTGGAAACCTATGCCTCCATCCCTGCCATTATCAACCGGGGGGCGGATTGGTTTGCCTCGTACGGAACCGAGAAGAGCAAGGGCACCAAGGTGTTCGCGCTGGCAGGCGCCGTGACCATGACGGGGTTGGTGGAAGTTCCGGTGGGAACCCCGCTGGGTGAAATCATCTACGATATCGGGGGCGGCATCCCCAACGGGAAGAAGTTCAAGGCGGCCCAGATTGGCGGGCCCTCAGGCGGGTGTATTCCGC
>CAIZMS010000011.1 GCA_903934155.1 uncultured bacterium
CGCACCACACCCCGGCGGCGCACAACCTTGCAGCGCTCACAGATTCGTTTTACTGAACTTCTGACCTTCATCCGATGTCTCCATTCCAAAAAGAGTCGACCAAAATATCAATGGTCGCATCCAATGTCCACACCAAAATTAAACCGTTCGGCGGTCTTCTATACTACCGTCAAAATCTCCGGCCCTTCATCCCCTATCGCCACTGTGTGCTCAAAATGAGCGGACGGCTTCCCGTCAACAGTTCGCACCGTCCATCCGTCGGAAAGAACTTCTACCGCACTCCCGCCCATGTTAACCATGGGCTCGATAGCCAAGGTCATTCCCACTTTTAGTTTCGGACCCTTTCCCGGACTCCCGTAATTGGGAATCTGCGGATCCTCATGCATCTTTCGCCCTATCCCGTGCCCGACAAAATCCCGAACCACCGAAAATCCAGCATTCACCGCTACAATTTCAACAGCATGGGACAGATCACCTAATCGCTTTCCATCGCGGGCCATTTCCACACCCGCCATCAGCGCCAGTTCCGTGGCACGAACCAACCGGATCACCTCAGGATCCGTTACGCCCACCATCACAGTTGTCGCCGTATCACCGACAAAACCATCATACACAACCCCTACATCCAAACTCACGATTTGGCCCATCTCAATCCGCCGACCACCCGGAACCCCGTGAACCACTTCAGAGTCAATCGAAATGCATACGGCCCCAGGGTAACCGCGGTACCCCAAAAAAGCGCTTTTTGCACCCAACGATGCAATCAGCTTCCGCGCGACTTCATCCAGCTCAAGGGTTGTAATCCCTGGCGATATCCGGCTCGCGATTTCATCACGCACCTTCGCCGCAATCCGTCCGCTTTCCCGCATCTTACGGATCTCGTCGCGATTCTTGAGAATGATCATGGCCGAACCAACGACCCCGCCACCCGCAGAATATCCGAAACAGTATCCTGCCGCGCCCGCGATGAATCCACACGAACCAATACACCCCTTGCCTCATAATACGAGATCAGGGCTTCAGTCTGCTTCGCATACACATCCAACCGGTTTAAAATCGTCGTCTCGCTATCATCCGCACGCTGATAAAGCTCACCACCGCACACATCGCAGACTCCGTCCCGTTTCGAAGGAATATTAACGACATGGTACCCCTGCCCACACGAACGACAGACGCGCCTCCCCGTTAATCGGGAAATCAGCAGATCACGCCCGGCTTCAAGCAAAAACACGAAATTCACCTTGGAGGCATGCTTTTCCATTGTTTTATCCAGCAGGCGCGCCTGCTCAAGGGTGCGCGGAAATCCGTCAAACATGTAAGCCGCGTCAGGATTTCCCTTCGCAAGACGCTCTTCTACAATTCCAACAATCACATCGTCCGGCACGAGCTCTCCGCGCTTCATGTACCCCTCAGCTTGACGCCCAACTGTGGTGGCGTTCTTAACCGCCTCGCGCAACATATCGCCCGTCGACACATGAAGAAACGGACTCACGGAACGAATCCCTTCCGCAATCGTGCCTTTTCCAGCACCCGGTCCACCTAAGAGGATGATTGTTTTCACGCTGCTAAAAGCCTCATAACTCTGATTATCGCCGACCCCGAAGTTTGCCCTTGCGAAGAAAGCCGTCATAATGCCGCATCAGCAGGTGAGACTCCACCTGTCGCATAGTGTCAAGCATAACTCCCACCGTAATCAGGAGACTGGTTCCTCCGAAAAAAGATGCTACCAGCGAGGGAACATCAAATTGCCGGTTCATAATCGTCGGGATCACGGCAATGACTGTTAAGAAAAGCGCTCCCGCCAAGGTGATCTTCGTCATTGTTGAGTCAAGAAATTCAGCCGTGGGCCGACCAGGCCGCACTCCGGGCACATAGCCGCCGTACTTTTTGAGATCATCAGCAATCTGGACCGGATTAAACTGCGTGGCGACCCAAAAATACGAGAAGAACAAAATCATCACCCCATAAAGAATCATGTGGAACAGCGCATCCGGCCCGAGCTGATTTGCAAGTGCGTGCGCCCAAGTCCAAGACTCAGGAAATCTTCTCAGGATAATCGCGGGAAACATGAGTAGCGACTGAGCAAAAATGATCGGCATGACACCGGAATAATTGACCCGTAGCGGCATATAAGTACTCTGCCCGCCATACACCTTGCGACCCACTACGCGCTTTGCGTACTGAACAGGGATTTTCCGTTGCCCCTGGGTTAAAAGAATCGTCCCTGCGACGACCGCAAAGAGCGCCACCAGCAAAATCACGCTAAAGATCGGATTAAACTGGCGAACCCCCTCAACCGCAGTAAACATCTGAATCGCATATGCCACCGCAGAAGGCAGTCGGCTTACAATACCTTCGGTAATGATAAGCGAAATACCATTCCCAATCCCCCGCTGGGTGATTTGTTCCCCGAGCCACATGATAAACATGGATCCAGCTGTCACGGAGACCACCGTCATAAACTTAAAACCAAGTCCGGGATTTAGAACGATCTGATGGTTCAGTCCCATGCTTCCGGGATTTTCCAGCGTGATGGCAAGAAACCATCCCTGAATAATGCAAAGAAACACGGTAAGGATACGGGAATACTGGGTGATTTTCTGACGTCCTGAATCTCCCTCACGCGACAATCGCCCCAAAGTCGGAACGACTGCGGTTAGAAGCTGCAAAATGATGGACGAGCTGATGTACGGCATAATGCCCAACGCACCCACCGCGCAATTGCTCAGGGCACCTCCGCTGAACATATCCAGCAATCCCAGCATCCCCCCACCCGAGCTTTTTTCAACGTCCGCAATCAATCGCTGAAGCGCCAGAGGATCCACACCGGCAATAGGAACATTGGCGACAATTCGACATACAAAAATCAAACCCATCGTGAACAAAATTCGAGCACGGAGTTCGGGAATCTTAAAGCTGTTGGTAAACGCAGATAGCATTTCGCCGTATCTTCTTCCTGTTGCCGACTTAAATAACTTCGCAGGTTCCGCCAACTGCCTCAATCTTGGCCTTTGCTCCAGCGCTGAAGGCATGCGCCTTTACTGTCATTTTCTTGCTGAGAGTTCCAACGCCCAGAATCTTGATCCCATCAAAAACCCCGTTCGCCAACCCCATGCTCTGAAATACCTCAGGAGTCACGATCGCTCCCGCTTCAAACACATTCAGGGAAGAAATGTTCACAGCCAGAAATTCCTTTCGTGAAATATTCTTAAACCCCCGCTTCGGAATCCGGCGAATCAGACGCATCTGACCGCCTTCAAACCCAGGTTTATGTTTATGTCCCGAGCGAGCGTATTGACCCTTATGTCCACGCCCTGATGTTTTCCCGAGTCCTGAACCGGTACCCCGCCCCAAGCGTTTACGCGTCTTCCGCGACCCGATTTTGTTTTTTAAAGAATGCAAGTTCATTGTGTGTATCCCACCTCTGGAGTCAATTTTTCCTCGATCATCACTGACGCGCGGCCATGATCTCCTCGCGAGATCGAAGATTTTCAAGCGCATCAATCGTCGCCTTGACAACATTCACCTTGTTGCCGCTACCCAGGGATTTCCCGAGCACATCATGCACGCCAGAAAGCTCCAAAACCGCGCGCATGCCGCCACCGGCAATCACGCCGGTACCTGCCGATGCCGGCTTGAGCATCACATAACCGCCATCGCACTGCCCGGTCACCTCGTGAGGGATCGTCCGATCCTTGAGGGTTACCTGGAACATATTGCGCCGCGCGATTTCCCCGCCCTTGCGAATGGCATCCGCCACCTCATTGGCCTTACCAAACCCGTAGCCCACCATTCCATTACGATTGCCAACGACGACAATCGCGCTGAAGCTGAAACGGCGCCCGCCCTTCACCACTTTCGCGCAGCGGTTGACAAACACAACACGCTCCTCGACCTCAGAAGAGGACGTCGAATTTCTATCCGCTGTTGATCGTTCTTTCACGTTCTTCTCTTTCCTGGCTATCGGGGCTAAAATTTAAATCCTGCTTCACGCACGGCATCAGCAATCGCTTTGACGCGGCCATGGTACTTGTACCCACCTCGATCAAACACGATATCCTTGACGCCCACTTTTTTGGCAATTTCAGCTAACCGCTGACCGATCATCCTGGCGCCCTCGGCGTTCTTCTTCCCCACGCCGTCCTTACCGGATGAGGAAACCGAAGCCAAAGTTACCGCCTTTTCATCATCCACCAGCTGTGCATAGATATGCTTATTCGACACCATGACACACAGCCGGACACGATCCGCCGTCCCGGAAATCTGTTTCCGAACCCGGGCGTGCCGACGCACGCGACTTTCTTTTCTATCCACTATTTTCATACGTTAGGCCACCGTCTTACCGGCCTTACGCCGGACATGTTCGCCTTTATAACGGACGCCCTTGCCCTTGTAGGGCTCAGGCGGATAGA
>CAIZMS010000012.1 GCA_903934155.1 uncultured bacterium
AGGAGATACTGGAGGAGCATCAGCGTAGCGGAAAACCGGTTCGGGAAATCGTCACCAATATGGAGATTTGTCCCCAGGACACGCTTCTGGCGATGATTGCTGAAACTCTGGGAACCCGGGTTGTTAATTTGCCTGCGACGGATATCCCCCCGGATGTCGTTCATGCCATTCCCGCCAGTGTCGCGAGAATGTACATGGTGGTGCCGGTGGACAAGGGGTCCAATTCCGTCACGCTGGCCACATGTGACCTGATGAGTCCGGGCACCATGGATGAACTGGCGTTCGTCCTTTCAAAGGATATCCAGCTTGTGCTGGCGCGTGAGGATGATATCCGCGCCCATGTCAACCAGTTGTATGGTGACGAGAGCAGTTCCGTGAGCGATATGCTCAATGCGCTGGAGTCTGAAATTGAGCAGGCGGATAAATTTCTGGAACTGAATGCGGTCGAAGAGGATGCCAAGGGGCTTGAGGAGGCTGCCGGATCCGCCCCGGTTATCCGATTTGTGAATCTTGTGCTTTATCAGGCTGTTCAGGATCGTGCGTCTGACATTCATTTTGAGCCGTTTGAGAAGGAATTCAAAATCCGTTACCGTGTGGATGGTGCCCTTTATGAAATGGCACCGCCGCCCAAGCGGCTGGCTTTGCCGGTTATTTCCCGGCTTAAGGTCATGTCGGGGTTGAACATTGCCGAGCGGCGGCTTCCCCAGGATGGTCGCATCCAACTCACTATCGGAGGTCGTCAGATCGATTTTCGTGTGTCGTGCCTTCCCACGCAGTTCGGCGAAAGCGTGGTGCTTCGTGTGTTGGATCGCGGCGTGGTGTCCTTGGATTTGGACAATCTCGGGATGCCGGACGATATTCTTCAGGCGGTGCTTTTGGAGATCGATAAGCCGAACGGGATTGTGGTTGTGACCGGCCCCACGGGATCAGGGAAAACGACCACCCTTTACTCTGCGCTACGCCGATTGAATACCACGGAAACCAAGTTGCTGACGGCCGAGGATCCGGTGGAATACGAAATTGACGGCATCATCCAGGTTCCTGTGAATGATGCGATCGGAAACACGTTCGAGCGGGTGCTGCGAGCCTTTCTGCGTCAGGATCCCGATGTCCTGATGATCGGTGAAATTCGGGATCTGACCACCGCCCATATTGCCGTTCACGCGTCACTGACCGGTCATCTGGTGTTCAGCACGCTGCACACCAATGATGCCGCCGGCGCCATAACGCGTTTGATTGATATGGAGGTCGAGCCCTACCTGATCTCGTCCACCATGGAGGCGGTTATCGGGCAGCGGTTGGTCCGGAAAGTGTGTTCGAACTGCAAGACGGCTTATGTGCCGGACGACCGCATCCTGGAGCGGTTGGCGCTGACGCGTCAAGACGTCGGGGATCAGAGCTTTTATTATGGAACCGGATGCGGACAGTGCAACAATACCGGGTATAAGGGACGGAAGGGGATTTACGAATTCCTGAGCATTACCGATCCGATCCGGGAATTGATCAACCAGCGTCAACCGACCCTGGTGATTCGCTCCAAGGCTATTGAATTGGGAATGCGCACCCTCCGGCAGGATGGCATCAAAAACATCCTCGATGGCTATACCACCGTCGAAGAAGTGTTGCGCTATACATAGGGGATGTGCATGGAAAAGGTTGTCATCATCGGTACGGGGCCGGCAGGGTTGACGTCGGCCATTTATACGGCACGGGCAAATCTCAGTCCGGTTGTGATTGAGGGGATGCAGCCGGGCGGACAGTTGACCACCACCACTGATGTTGAGAATTTTCCCGGCTTTCCCGAAGGGATGGATGGCACCACCCTGGTGATGAAGATGCGCGAGCAGGCGGAGCGGTGTGGCGCCCGGTTCATTCGCGGGGAGGTCATAGGTGCTGATTTTTCAGGGAAGGTTTTAAAGCTGACTCTGGATGAAGGGCAGGTCATGGAATCGTCCACCCTGATCATTGCCTCCGGGGCCCGCGCCAAATATATCGGAATCGAGTCTGAGGAAAAACTCATGGGGCGCGGGGTGTCGGCGTGCGCGACCTGTGACGGCGCGTTGTACCGGGATGTGCCTGTGGCGGTGGTTGGCGGTGGTGATACGGCCATGGAAGAGGCGCTATTTCTCACGCGTTTTGCTAGCAAGGTGTCGCTGATCCATCGTCGGAATGAATTTCGGGCTTCTAAAATCATGGCTGATCGCGTCACCACGCACCCAAAAATTGAAATCTACTGGGATACCGTGGTGGATGAGGTTCTGGATGTGTCCCGCAATGAAGTAACCGGATTAAGGCTTAAAAACGCCAAGACCGGCGCGCTGACCGAGATTCCGGTTATGGCAATGTTTGCCGCCATCGGGCATGAGCCGAACACCCGTCCGTTCAAGGGCATTCTCACGATGAACGAGGCTGGCTACCTGGTCACAAACCACACCCTCACCAACGTGGCGGGTGTGTTTGCCGCCGGTGATGTTCAGGACCCTCATTACCGTCAGGCGATTACGGCGGCGGGGACTGGCTGCATGGCCGCATTGGAGGCAGAGCGCTATCTCGGAAGCCTGGGCGGCTGAGATCGGCGGGGCGACTACCAGCGTTCCCAGGGTTTTCCGAAGGTTCGGTAACTCTTCAGGATGGCTTTCACATAGGCTCGGGTGCTCGGGAAACTGATGGCCTCGGGAAAGGATTCCGGAGGGAGATCCGTTCTGCGTTCCCATCGGATCACGTTTGACCGACCCGCATTGTACTCCGCCAAGGCATAGGGGATCGGATCCGCTTGGTTTTCCCAGCGCTTGATGGCCCGTGCGAGATACCAGGTTCCCGCCAGGATGTTGGTACCCGGGTCAAACAGTGTTTCCGGCTTGAAGGCTTCAATCCGCTCGGCTTTCGCCCATTCCCCGGCACTTTGTGGCATGATTTGCATGAGTCCAATCTCGCCTGATTTTCCCCTTCTGGCTGGATTAAAGCGGGTTTCCTGCCAGATAAGGGCGGCAATCAATCGGCGCGGAACCTTGTACCGCGCGGCCGCCGCATCAATTACCGGCCAGTTCTGGGTAGAGCGGATCTCAAATCGAAAGGCCCAGAAAAGCTCGAGACCAAGGATGGCTAAAACAGCGGGAATCAGTATAATGCGGCGCAATGATTTTCCCATAGGTCAGGTGAGGATACGAAATACCGTGGTGAGAGGGAAAGATGAAAAGCTATCGAAAAGAACTCTGGCTGGCGACGCCAACCCGGCGTGCGTATGTCAATATAACGTCGCAGGTGGAGCTGGCGCTGGCCGAAAGCGGGATTCGCGAGGGAATGGTGTTGGTGAATGCCATGCACATTACCGCCAGTGTGTTCATTAATGACAACGAGTCCGGGCTTCATTCGGACTTCGAGAAGTGGCTAGAAAAACTGGCTCCCGAAAAGCCCCATGCCCAGTATGCTCATAACGGCTATGAGGACAATGCGGATGCCCACCTGAAAAGGCAGATCATGGGGCGCGAAGTGGTTGTCGCGATCACCGAGGGAAAGTTGGATATCGGGCCGTGGGAACAGATCTTCTATGGCGAATATGACGGCAAACGGCGGAAACGGGCGCTAATCAAGATTATTGGGGAATAAGAATCACGTGCTGAAAACTTCAGATTTTGACTTTGAACTGCCGCCGGAACTGATTGCGCAGGATCCTTTAGAGGATCGGGAGGCGGCGCGTATGATGGTGGTGGATCGTGCGACGGGAACCCTGTCGCACTACCGTGTCCGGGATCTTCCCCAGTTTCTCAGACTTCATGACTGTCTGGTCATGAACGATACCCGCGTGATTCCTGCCCGTATCCATGGAAATAAGGAGAAAACGGGAGGGCATGTGGAGTTGCTTCTTCTTGAAGAGACCTCCGACGGCCAATGGGAAGCCCTCTGTGGATCCGCGCGCCGTCCCAAGCCGGGCACCTGGCTTGTCATGGCGGGTGGACTGATTCAGGCTGAAGTGACGGCCTGGCGGGAGGGTGGGGGCGTGATCGTTCGGTTGCATTCCGACAAGCCTCTGCTGGAGATTCTCGAGGATGTTGGGCTTCCGCCGCTTCCTCCCTATATCAAGCGGCCTCAGGCCCCTGCGCAGGATGTCACCGAACGTGATCGCCTCTATTACCAGACCGTCTATGCCCGCGTGCCCGGAGCCGTGGCGGCGCCCACTGCGGGTCTGCATCTGACCGAATCCCTTTTGGCGAAATTGGGTAGCCAAGGAGTGTCACGCGCCACGGTCACACTTCATGTGGGGATGGGAACCTTTAAGCCCGTCAAGGTGGACACGGTTGAAGACCACGCCATGGAGGCTGAGCGCTATGAGGTGCCCGGGACGACCGTGACGGCTATCGAGCAGTGCAGGCGAGCGGGAGGACGGGTGGTGGCGGTGGGAAGCACGACGGTCAGGACGCTGGAGACGGCCGCTGCAGAGACCGGGTTTCTTCAGCCGGGGAGCGGCCGTACCCGAATTTTCATATACCCTCCGCATGTCTTCAAGAGTGTTGATGTCATGCTGACCAATTTCCACCTGCCTCGTTCCACCCTGATCATGATGGTGAGTGCGCTGGCCGGGAGTGACCTGATTCGGAAGGCCTATTTGGAGGCGATTCGGGAACGGTACCGTTTCTATAGTTACGGCGATTGTATGCTGATCCTGTGAACGAAGCGCATTCTTGACAAACCCGTTCAATTATCGTCTAATTTTGCGGTTTTTAACACCCTAAGGAGAAGAATCATGGCTTATGTTATCTCGGACAAGTGTACGAAATGTGGAAGTTGTGCCCCGGTTTGCCCGCAGGAAGCGATTGCTGAAGGTGACAAGGTGTTTGTGATCGATGCGGACAAGTGCGTGGATTGCGGTTTGTGCGCCGGTGAATGCCCGGTTGAGGCCATTTCCCCTGTGTGATGCAAGACGGTTATAGGTTCCTTTTCGGCCCAGTTCGCTCACGGCGACTGGGCCGTTCTCTTGGTATCGATCTGGTGCCCCTCAAGGTGTGCACCTATGACTGTCCCTACTGCCAGGTTGGGGTGACTACCCTCAAAACCCTGGAGCGGCGTGACTATGTTCCCGTGGTCGATGTTTTGGCCGAATTTGACCATTGGCTTGCCCAGGACGGACAGGCGGATTGTGTTACTCTAGCGGGGGGGGGCGAGCCGACACTCCATGCCCGGTTTGGCGAGGTAATTGATGCGATAGGTGCCCGCACCAAACTCCGACGCATCTTGCTCAGCAACGGTTCTCTTTTTTTCCTACCCGAAGTCCGTGCCGCCGCCATCAAAGCGGAGGTGGTGAAAGCGACCCTCAGTTCATGGGATCAGGCGTCATTTGAGCAGGTCCATCATCCCCATCCCGATTTGAGGTTTGACACCTTTGTTGCCGGACTTAAGGCGTTGCGTCGGGAGTTCAAAGGGGAATACTGGCTTGAGGTTTTCGCGGTTCCGGGCGTAAATGATACCTCTGCCCAGATGATCCGGATTGCCGAGGTCGCGCGTCTAATCGCCCCCGATCGGATCCATCTGAATACGGCTGTTCGGCCTGCCCAGGATGGCAAAACCCTTTCCGTCTCCGTTGCGGAACTGGAGGAGTTTGCCAAGCTGTTCAATCCTGTGGCTGAAGTGGTTGGTGTATCCCAGTCTCTGGCCCAACCCCAGACGGAAGTGATCACCCATGCGGAGTTGGCCACCCGGATCCTGTCCCTGCTTCAGAGGCATCCCTGCACGGCGAGTGATATTTCGGGCACTATAGGCCAGTCGGTATCCGAGGTGGAAAAAACACTCAAAGACTTGCTGGAGCAAGGAGCCCTCCGCCTCGAACACCGCGACACCCAGAACTATTTCGTGGCCAACTCCCCTGAACCCCTGAACCCCTGAACCCCTTCTTCCTCCCCCTCTACTCCAGCCTCGGGTTGAGGTATCCCGTGAACGGGTCGGTGATTTTCTGCAGGTATGTCAGCAGTTCCCGGTCATATTCGGTGTCGGCGTCGAGCCCCATTTCTCGGTAAATTCCACGTAGTCGGTAGTAGCTTTCCTCCGCTTCCTTTGCGCTGGAGTAGCGATGGGACGGTTTGGGATGCAGGAACCGCTTGAGCAGTTTCACCAAACGCTTGCTTTTGCGAATATGCTCGGGAAGCAGGGCTTCCATCCGATTCATCAGGGTCATTTTGAATTTTAATAGTTCGGCATCCGGCATTTCCAGACAAGCCTCGAGGGTTTCCCCGCAGAGCATTTCCAGGGCCACCAGACCGGCGCTGAACAGGTCGCTTTGGGCAAGGCCAGGCTCCAGCCGGTGGGTTTCGGGCGCCATATAAATGGGGCTTCCCAGTAGAATGCTGACCTTTTCACCCAACTCTACAGCCCGGCCGAAGTCCACCAGCTTGACCGAGCCCATCCGGTCGATCATGATGTTCGA
>CAIZMS010000013.1 GCA_903934155.1 uncultured bacterium
CAAACGCATCCATATCATCGGCATGGTATTTGCAGTCCAACAATGTCAGGTGCAGCGAAGCATTCCTCAACTTCCGCAACTCCTCGGCCTGGGCTTTCCAAAGCCATTCCTCACCCCGCTCCAAAACCCCGGGCACAATCGCCACGCCGTTCTGCTTCGCGATCTGAAGACCATGGACAACATAGGCCGTAGTATGCGGCCAGGACCGCTCGCCCCAGCCTGAGAACCAGCCCCAGCCGCCATCGTCACATTGCATGGCCGTCAGCGCCTTGAGCCCCTGTTTGACCATATCGGTCACCACAGCCTCGTCAAACACCGGATTACGTTCCTCGCCCGGATTGGGGGGATTGTTCCGCTTCCACTGAGCCGCCCGCTCTTTGTCGTCTCCGATTTCCTGCGCATTCAGATTCGTTCGTTTCGCCTGGATCGCCTTGAGATCCAATCCCATATCCTTGAGCGATTGCTGAACCAGCACCGTGGGCAGGAACCGGTTAAGGGTCTGCTCGGTGCAGCCATACGGATAATCCACCAGATAGGGAAGCGCATCCACCAGAGCACCGGCCAGGGTCGGCGAATACCGGATCTCCAACCGCGATTGTTCAGGGCGTCGCGCTTCGGGCACCGTGATCGTAAAATCCTGGCGATCGCGATCCGGCCGCAGCACCCCGGACCAAGATTCCGTCTTGAGCATCCCGTGGACATAAACCGGGAACTTCATCTCCATGGCGTCGGACTCCTCATCCGTCATCGCTTTCATACGAACGACCGCCTGCCCCTCTTTCAACACCTTGACGCGCCAATCCACGCGCTGTTCATCGCTCGCTTTAATTTTCAGCGTCTGCCGGGCCTTGCCCATGATCTCCAGACAGCCCCCCTCAACCTCCAGCACCGCCTGTACCGATTTGTCTGATTTCAGGGCGTTATGAATATTGGCCGACAGCACCACTTCATCCTTCTCCACAAAAAACCGGGGCGCCTGCAACCGGAGCATCACATTTTTAGCCGTCACCACCTCGGCAACGCCCTCGCCCACCTTCGTACCCTGCCCCATTGCCCAGGTCTTGATTTTCCACCCGGTCAGGTTCTCCGGCATCTTGAAACTGACCTCGGCCATGCCGTTTGAATCAGCGGTTAGCGAAGGATTCCAGTAGGCCGTATCGGCAAATTCAGATCGCACCGTCGGCTCGACAACCGCACCGGATTCGCTCCCGGACGTACTCTCTTCTTTCGGCGCGGCATCCATATATAAACCAACTTCCCCGGAGGCGGGAGCCGCTGCAGCGAACGACATCGCCATACCATCCGCCCGCCCCTCAGACATCTTCATCAAGCGCCCCGCCCTTCGCGACCCGCCAACACCAAAACCGCCTTTCGTCTTCATTACTCTGTCACTGTCACGCCCCACCTCATCCACAACAGTCTCCCCGAACAACCCCAGATTATCCATGACCAGCATCCGGTTGGGCGTCAGGTTTGGAAACCACCGGTCGGTATTGCTCTCCGTACGAGGGTAGTGCTGTCGGCGCCATTTCCAGAAGAAATCGCGAATCCCGGCCACATTGGAACCACCGGAAATATACTCTACCGACTTATCATACACGCTCATCACCGTGGAACCGGTCAGGGGTTTTCCAAAGAAGTCGGTCACTCGAACCTTGATCTTGGCCGTCTCGCCCGGCTTGTATTGTTCCGCTGAGGGCAGCACCTCGACATTGAGCATACGCTTCTCGGGCGGCACAATGATTTCACGGGTCTGACTGTATACCCTGCCGTCAAATACAGTCATGGCCTCGACAAAGAAGTTCGGCATGTCCTTCTTCATGACGTCGATCTCCTCAACCGTGCTCTTGCCGACCAGGCGCAGGAGTTTCGGCTTCAGGTAGATCCCGTTCGCCGGGCGGACAAAAAGCAGGATCGTGGCGCCGGGGTGATCGGTATTGATCATCAGGCGCACCTTTTCACCAGGCCGGTATTCCCGGTTTTCAGGGATCAACTCAATCTCGCTGAACTTAAAGTCCCTCCCGTCAAACCCCTCGCCCCGCACCACATACACATAACCACCCTCGATTGAATGGCGCTTTGCGTCCTTCACGGTATAGGACAGACGATACTGGCCTGCCGCCGAGGCCTGGATCTGTTGCGTGGCCAGACCCTCCTCATTCGTATCGAGATCCCACTTCCGAACCACTTTTTCCGCCGGGGCACCGTCCTTGTATTTAATTCGGTACAACACCAGCTCACCCCGCCCCTTCACCGGCTTGCCATCGAGCGTCCTGGCGGCAAAATCGGCCCTGATCACGTCGCCCGGCCGGTAATGCCCCCGGTCAACCCAGGCGGTGACCTTGAAGGGCTTGCGCGCGACCAGCACCGTCCCCTGCCCGACAATCGTGCGGCGGGACTCGTCCGTCACCTCGGCGGTGATCTCATACTTGTGATCCGTATCGCCGTGTAATTCCTTTGCCAACGCGGTATCGATCGGCAGTTTCACGACGCCGTCAGCCCCGATGGGAATCTCCGCCTCGGCTACCAGCTCGGGCGGTGTTTGCGGAGCAGGCCACCACCAGCCTCGGGGACAGAAACAACCCCACTCCCGCCAACCCGGGAACCAGGCCGCGTCGGACGCGAACCACCAGTAGCCCGGCCCGTAGAACCAGTCCCACGGCATCGGCGGATACCAGGTGGCGCTATAACTGGAACGGGTGACCTTGACTTTGACCTTCGCTTTGGTGACGGCGGTGCCGAAATAATACTTTGCCTTGATCGTCGCCGTAATCGCCTCGCCCAACATTACCGGTTCTTTTGGCGCGTCCACCGTCACCTCGAACTCAGGCTTCTTATATTCTTCAACCCGGAAATTGACTCCACCCCCACCCCAGCCGGATCCCTTGATCGAGGCATAATACTGGCCCAGAGCCGCATCCTTCGGGAGCGCCATCTCCCCCTGGAGTCCGGCCACGGCATCGGTCTTGAAGGCTTTCTCGAACACCTTGTCACCCTTTGGATTCGTGACGACCACGGTGAATTCCTTGTTCGCGTAATCCGAAGTATTGTCCTCATCGTAGCGGGCATGTCGGATCCAGAATTTGAAATTCACCTTCTGGTCCGGTCGATAGACAGGGCGATCTGTGATACCAAACACTTTCTGCTGGTTGTATTCCTGATCATAATACTGACCATACCAGACCGACGAAAACCCGAGGACGGCGAGTCGCCCATTGGTCGTTGTCGCAATCACCAGCCACTGGTACTGCTGATCCATATCTTTTGGGGCGGGAATCACCTGGCCGTCCGCATCGGTGGTTTCGGCAAATGCGGTGGTGAGGACGTTGAATTGCCGCCCAATCGACTTCCATCCCTGGATATACTCCTGCCGGTAGCCGAAGCACTCGACATTCACACCCCCGAGCGGCTTTCCGGTAACCGCATCGGCCACATAATACAGCGAGGCTTTGTCGGTTTGTTTGCGGGCGATCACCGTATCGTTCACCCAGACCACGATCTTGCTCACATTGCCATTGGCCATCGTGGCGGTCAGTAGATAGGCGCCCGCCGTCTTAAGCCCGGTCTTCACCGTCACAATCTTGTCGAAATGATGGGGCTTTGGAGTGAGGGGCAACTCCCATCGGGCCGCTTCCCGGCCGAGATACTTTGCCTGGTTCTTCTCGACCAGCATCATTCCGATGTTGTCCAGCGACATCCGATTCCAATCCAATTCGCGGGGATTCGCCTTGAGGTAATCCTTGAGATCGGCCAACAATTCAGGAACCTTGATTTCGCGCGCATCGAAGACCACCTTTTCCCCATTTCGGAACCGGTACTCCAGCGAGACGCCCGGCCCGGCTGGATGGGTCATGGTCGGCTCAAACCGGCCCCAA
>CAIZMS010000014.1 GCA_903934155.1 uncultured bacterium
ATGGATAACGCCGTGAACCCGACCACCGGCACCCTGCTTCTGCGGGGCGAAGTTCCCAACCCGGATCTGAAGCTCTGGGCCAACCAGTTTGTGACCATCCGGATTATCGTGGCGTCGATCCCCGACGCCATCCTGGTTCCCGAGAGCGCGGTTCAGTTCGGGAAAACCGGCCCGTATCTTTATGTGGCCGGAACCAACAACCTGGCCGCTCTGCGTTCTGTCACAACGGGAATCCGGCAGGATGACCAGATCCAGATCGTTTCCGGAGTCGCCGAAGGCGAAGCGGTGATTGCGCTGGGCCAGCTCATGCTGACCCCCGGCGCCACGGTGATGGATGCGGCGAAAATACCCCAGAAGAATTGACGATAACGAGGGAACCATTATGACATTTTCTGAACTATTTGTCCGGCGTCCGGTCATGACCATTCTGATGACCGTTCTGCTGGTGGTCGGCGGGGTATGGGCTTATCTTCAACTTCCCGTCAATAGCCTGCCCACGGTGGACTACCCCGTGATCCAGGTCACGGTCGCCTATCCCGGCGCCAGTCCCGCCACCATGGCTTCTGCTGTCGCCACCCCGCTGGAAAATGAATTCACCCAGGTGCCCGGCCTGGAGTTCATGTATTCCGACAACAAGCAGGGCTTTAGCACCATCACCCTGACCTTCAACTTGAACCGCAATGTGGATCTGGTGGCGCCGGACGTCCAGGCCGCCATCACGCGGGCCCAGAACAACCTCCCCAAGGATCTGCCGAGCCCGCCCACTTATCAGAAATTCAATCCGTCAGATTCCCCCATTTACTATCTAATGATGTATTCCGACACGCTGCCCCACGGCGAGCTGTATGATTACGCCAACCATGTCGTCGCCCGCAAGCTCAGCATGATTGACGGCGTCTCGAAGGTGGAAGCCTTCGGATCCAAGCGGGCGGTTCGCATTCAGTTCGATCCCGCCAAACTCGCCGCCTACCAGATCGGGGTGGATGAACTGGCGCTCGCGCTCAAGGCCGGCACAGTCAACATCCCCGGCGGCAGCTTGAACGGCGCCTCACGCACCTACACCATCGAGCCTCAGGGGCAATTGCGCACCGCCCGTGAATATGACGAACTGATCATTGCCACCCGTCAGGGCAACCCGATCCGGCTGAAAGACATCGCCCGCTGCGTGGACAGCATCGCCAACGACCTCGTGAACATCCGGTACAGTCCGCCCGGCCAACCCGACCATGAGAAGTGCGTGGTGATGCGCCTGTCCCGCGTCAGCGGGGCCAATACCGTGGCCGTGGCCGACAAAGTCACCCAAGCCCTGGAGGAAGCCCGCAAGGAACTCCCCTCCACCATCAATCTCGAAACCATGTTCAACGGCGCAGGCCCGATCCGGGAATCGCTCCACGATGTCCAAGTCACGGTCGTCATCGCCCTGGTCATGGTCGTGATGGTGATCTTTTTCTTTCTCGGCCGCATCCGGGAAACGGTCATTCCCAGCATTGTCCTGCCCATCTCGTTGCTGGGCACCTTCGCCCTCATGCTACCCTGCGGCTTCAACCTTGATACCCTGTCATTGATGGGCATTATTCTGGCGGTCGGCTTCCTGGTGGATGACGCCATCGTCGTGCTGGAAAACACGGTTCGCCATCTCGAAGCGGGCATGAAACCCATCCCGGCGGCCCTTCAGAGCATGAAGGAAATCTCCTTCACCGTCATCTCCACCAGTGCGGCCCTGATCATCGTCTTCATGCCGCTGGTGTTCATGACCGGCGCCGTGGGGCGCAACCTGCGCGAGTTCGCGCTGACCGTTATTTTTGCCATTATCGTCTCGACCATCCTCGCGCTGACCCTCTCCCCCATGATGTGCGCCCGGATTCTCCACCATGAGAAGGCGCCGAACCGGGTACAGCAGTGGATCACCGGAACGATTGCCGCCCTCATCCGCCAATACAGCCGGGCACTGCATTTCCAACTCCGGCACAAGTGGCTGGCCGTTGTCGCCTGGGCCGCCTGTATTTTCGGCGCGGCAGCGCTCTATTTCATCCCCGGCCTGATCCCCAAAACCTTCCTGCCGCCGGGCGACAGCAGCTTCATCTTCGGCGCCATGATCATGCCCCAGGGCGCCTCGACGGAGCAAATGCAGGCCTACCAGGCCAAGGTCGCCGCGCTGATCAAAAAGGATCCCCACGTCCTCAAACTCGGCAGCGTCACGGGCTTCATGCCCGGCGCCGACCAGAGCATGGGGTTTGTCTTTATCCGCCTGAAGCCGCCGTCGGAACGCCCCCCCATTGATCAGATCGCCCAGAAATTCATGATGCAACTGGCGATGATCCCCGATGGTATCGTCGGCCTTCGCGCCATGCCGGTTCTCAAGATCAGTTCCGGCGGCGACCCCACCGCCGTGGGTGCAGAATACAGCTACATGCTGACCGGACTGGACCGGGAGTCTGTTTACAAAACCGGTCTTGAACTTGAGCGGGAAATGCGCAAGATCGGATTCCTGATCCCCTTTGCCTTCCAGAACAGCGTCAAGCTCACCATGCCCAAACTGAATGTCTCGCTGGATCGTGACCGGGCATCGGCGCTGGGCATCACCGCCACCTCGATCGAACAGGCGCTGGCCCTCTCCTTTGCCGGGGGCTATGTGGCCCAATTCACAACCGACCAGGACCAGTATCAGGTCATCCCGGAGATCCAGAAATCCAACCAGCGCCTTCCCGACAACCTGTCCCTGCTCTACCTTCGCTCAGGCACCACCGGCTCGCTCGTCCCGCTGAAGTCGATCATCAAGTGGACCGAGGAAGCCGGCCCCCAGAATGTACCCCATGCGCAGCAACACGAAGCGGCGGTGATTTCCTTCAGCGCCTGGCCGGGCGTCCCGCTCGGGCTGGTCACCTCCGCCGTGGAGGCGAAAGCCAACCAGATGCTGCCCAACGGCGTGCATGGCCGGTTTGTCGGCGATGCGCTGGAATTCCAGAAGTCGATCAGTAGCCTTGGGCTCCTGCTGCTGATCGCCATCTTCCTGAAGTATATTGTGCTCGGCATCCTGTACGAAAGCTACATCCACCCCTTCACCATTCTCACGACGCTTCCCGTGGCCGTATTCGGCGGATTCCTGACGCTCTTCGTGTTCGGTAGCCAGCTCTCGCTCTATGCCTACATCGGGGTGTTCGTGCTGCTGGGTCTCATCACCAAGAACGGCATTCTGATGGTGGACTTTGCGCTGCAACGGAAAGCGGAGGGCATGAACAGTTATGACGCCATCCACAGCGCCTGCGTGATCCGGTTCCGGCCCATTCTCATGACAGGGCTCTGCGCTATTCTCGGCGCCCTCCCGATCGCGCTGGGTTACGGCGCCGATGCCGCCAGCCGAAAGCCACTTGGCTTGGTGGTGGTCGGCGGCATGATCTTCGCCCAAGTCATCACCCTCTTCGTAACCCCGGGAATTTACCTCTACATGGAGAAGATCCAGGACCGGTTCTTCAAGACACGGACGGATCTGGAGTAGAAACCAGACGATGCATGATGAACTATGAAACCTGCCAGGATCATCGTTATTGAAGATGAGCAATTGGTGGCCTCCATGCTCACGGATTGGCTGGCCGGTATTCCGGGTCTGACGGTGGCGGGGGCGGCCCATTCCGTCCGGGAAGGACTTTCACTGTGCCGGAGCACAACACCCGATCTGGCCTTGATTGATATCAAATTGCCGGATGGGGATGGACTGACACTCGCGGGCGATCTTCTTAACGAATCCAAGCCCCCCCGCATTATCATCCTTTCCTCTCACTGTGACCCCTATTGCGTTCGACGCATCTTGCAACTGGGGTTGCCTGGGTATGTTGACAAAAATAGCCCCATGGAAACCTTGAAGGCGGCCATTGAGTCTGTCCTCAATTTGAATTGTTTCTACTCCAAGGCTTTCCTCGCCGTCCAAAACCAGCATCTCAGCAAAAGTGATGCCTTCCACAAGATCCTCTCGCCACGGGAAATATCCGTGCTGATGCTGGTGGTTGAGGGGTTGGATGACGAAACCCTTGCCGCACGACTGAACATCTCCTCCAGCACTGCGTCAACCCATCGCCGGAATCTCCGGCATAAACTGGGTGCACACAACACCCGGGATCTGATCAATTACGGGCGCCAGCTGGGGTTGACCCCCTCCCTGTAACCCGCCTTTTTTACCTGATAAATGGTAAATCCCGGGATGGCGCCATCCTCTCATCCGTGGCATCCTTTTAAAGGTGGATCAGGATGAAAAAACGACTCCAGATTTATAATGATTGCACCGGCATGACCCTCGTTGAGGTTGTCGTGGCCGCCGCTGTTATCGCAATCCTGTCGATCGGTATTTTTTCAAGTATTGTGCAAGGGGTTTACATCAACAACAATACAGCCCAACACACCGTCGCCTTCGGGCTCTGCCGGGAACGCCTGGAGCAAATGCGAGGCGTTGGATATGCCTCCATCACAACCAATGTCTTCTCGAATGAAACCCTTCCGCTTACCCATCTCGGCGGATTCACCAGAACACCGTTGACTTGCACCCTCACGAACACCATCACAAACCTCTCCTCCCCTACACGTAAATCCATTTCCGTGCAGGTGGAGTGGAGCTATAAAAACCGAACCAGCACCGAAATCCTCTACGGGATCATTTACCAAAAGGAGGCGGACTCCAACCCTCTCTTCCGTGGCGACATCACAGGATCAATCAATATCAACCCCAACAACAGCCCTGATAATGAATTCGTTCTTTCAACCCCCTCGGGAACCATTTCCCGCGACACGCTGGTTCAAAGTTATGGAGGCTACTCGGGGCCGGCAACCGCTATCCGTGTTAAGCCAAAAGGCAACGGCAACCAGAACGGACTCACCCTCAATGGCGCCACGTATTCACTCGCCAATTGTAGCACCTATACCTTCCAGTCTTCCCTGATGACCGTTGTTGTTCGGAACGACAAAGTGAAAAACGGAAAAGCCACCGGGAAATGGTGGATCGATATCACCGCTACAGACACCACAATCAAAACCGAATGATCTCATCCAGTCACAATACCGGACTTCAGGGATACCATGCCTTCACTCTGACGGAAATGATGGTGGCTGTGGCTCTTTTTTCCCTCGTCGTCATTACTTCGTTTTCACTTTTCCTAACCTCTTCACGCATGACCCGCGCCGGTGGCTCACAAGTTCGGTTTACCAACGACGGCCGGCTTGCCATTCAGAAAATCTCTCAACTGGTGGAATCGGGCAAGGCGGTCGGAGTGTCCACATCCAGCATGGACATTATCACCGTCAATCTGGTCTGCTCAAAAATCGCCTATGAGGATGAGGACGGAAACCCCAGCACCGTGATCGACAATCGCCTGGTGTATATTCCGGATACGAGTCACCCGAACGAGGGACGCCGCATTTTGTGCAGCTATGTCTCCCCTATTGGTGACGAACCCATGTTCTCCACGATCCCCTCCAGCCCCAATGCCGCCAAATTCGTTTTTCATGTCGGGGATGGCACCAATGCAACCGATGCCAGCTTCTCAGGAACCGGACAAGGCTATCAGGGCCTGGAGATCCGTTTCAGCGCAACCCCCCGAAATCTGCAAAGGTGGTACGATGAAAACAACTAATCACACCGGGAGCGCCATGATCACAGCCCTCCTGATGGTTTTAGTCGGTCAGGCCATGATCCTGAGCTATTTGTCACTGTCCGCCAATGACTCCAAGTTAACCCATCGCGCCATTGAATATCAGCGGGCCGTTACTGCGGCTGAGGCGGGATTGGAATATGGAATACTGGCTTTGCGCGAGGTTATCTTCTTGTACCACCTGTCACCAACAATCTCCCGCTCCTCGCTCCAAGCCCAACTTGATGCCATCCCCCAACCACCTCAACTCGGCGAATTCCAATACCGCACCCCCTCCGGGGCCAACGGTTTCAGGATTCGTGTCGAAACGGAGGTCGCCGAAGGCACCATTACCAATGGCACCGCCGCACGGGGATGCTATGGCTCGGCTCAAGTTTTCTCCATCAGCTGCGGCGCCCTGGGAACCAATTCAGGCGTCGGGGCCGTTTTACGCCAAACTGTCCAGGCCGTGGGATTGTGCCTTATCCGGTTTGGCGTGTTTTATGAAAATGATCTTGAAATCCTTCCGGGAACGAGCATGACCTTTGAGGGTCCGGTTCACGCCAACGGCGACATCTATCTAGGCGGCCCCTTGACATTCTATGACCGGATCACCTCCCACAACGGCATCATCCACCGCCGCAAGGACGACAACACCCGACTCGGGGAGGCCGTCATCCGCAATACCAGCGGAACAATGAGATCCATGAAGCTCTCCTCAACCTCCTGGCTAGACAGTGATTCCTCCTCCTGGATGGTCGACGCCCTCAACCGGTGGGGCGGAAATGTCATGTCTGCAACCCACGGCGTACCGAAGCTAAGCCCCCCGATTCAAGCCGGCGATTCCCCTCACGACATCATTGAACGCCCCCTTTCCAGCACGAACACTGCCTACAACGCCCTCACGGAAAATGAGAAGTTCGCCAATAAGGCGGGACTGAAAATCTACATCAGCTCAAGCGGAACGCTAACCGCCTTCGATGCCCACTCCAACAATGTCTCCTCGGCGTTCACTCCTGCCGTAACCGCTAGCAGCGGAGGACTAGACCTTAAAAACTCAGACGGGACCTATGTGCTGGCCACTACCGGAACCTATTCGGTCACCCATAATGCCTTCTACGATTCCCGGGAAGGAACCCAAATGCGGATTCTCAACCTGTATGTCGACCAGATCACCAAAGTGTTTTCGAATCTGTTCACGGCCTCGGCCAGTGATGGAAGAGGAATCATTTATGCCTCCATGACTGACCCCGATGGACTCACAAACGGCGTCAAAGTCGGTGTTCGCCTCAGGAATGGAAGGGCAATTGAGCCGTTTGGCGGCCTGACCATTGCCTCGGATCTGCCGGTCTATATCGAGGGTGACTATAATTCAACCAATACGCGGCCCGCCCTTGTCGCGGGAGACGCCGTGACCATGCTTTCGAAAAACTGGCAGGATTCCCGCAGTTCGGGAAGCGAGACCACTCGCGTTGCCTCAAACACCACTTATAAAACCGTGCTCATGACCGGAAACTCGGAAACGACCTGGGGAAGCTACAACGGTGGACTTGAGAATGTCATGAGATTCCTTGAAAAGTGGGATGGGAAAACCGCAACCTATCGCGGATCCATCATCGATCTCTGGAAATCCGAATATGCCACCGGAGCCTGGATTTACGGGACCTCCGGCGGCGTATTCCGGTATACCGCACCCACCCGGGATTGGGGCTACGACACGTTGTACCGAACCCAAAGCCCGCCGGGCATGACCTATGTCTTCGGAATGGAAGAACTCTCCTGGGATCACTCCACCTGGTCTGACGAAGGGTGGTAATCCCCGGGATTTGAATCCGCTTGATCCAACGGGAGGAATGCTGAAAACACAGAGCCTGCACCCACACTGCTCGTGACATGAACGGATCCCCCCGCCGATTCGGCAATCTGATGGACCACCGACAACCCAAGCCCGCTCCCCTCTCCGACGGGCTTGGTTGAAAAGTAGGGATCAAACACGCGGCCCAGATCCTCCGCAGGAATCCCACACCCCGTGTCCGAAACCGAAAGACACAGCCATTTCAAGGCATCGTTCCCCTGCGGGATCAAGGCCTTGATTTCATCGGCTCTGTGCACTGTCGTCGTGATGGTGATCAAGCCGCCTTTTTGCCCTATGGCCTGAAGGGCATTGATGTAGAGATTCATCAGCATTTGATAGATCTGGGCGGAGTCCGCCAGAATGGTGTCCGGAGCTTCCGCCAACTTCAGGCGAATCTCGACAGAACCAGGGAGTGAGGCTTGAAACAGGGCCACAGACTCCCTGATGATCATGGCCAACGAAAACCGGGAGGCCCCCTGCTCATCACGCCGCCCGAATGACAATAATTGACGCACCAGGCCCGACGCCCGCTCAACCGCCTTCACGATCCGGTCAAGATACTCATTCGAGACTGAATCCCCACTGATTCTGGCTTTCATCATGGTCACATACCCGATAATGACATAGAGCATGTTGTTGAAATCGTGTGAAATTCCCGCCGCCAAGGTTCCCAGCGCCTGCCTCTTCTCCACTTGACGAACCCTATTCTCAAGCACCTGCGCCCTCGCCATGTCATCCAACATCCGGTTTACAGCCCGCGCCAGAAGCGTCAATTCATCATCCCCACCCACCTGAACACGGTCTGACGGAAACGCATCAGGCTTGATCGACCGGACAAATCCCGCCAGATGATTCAGTCGCCGGAGAATGTCCTGTTTCACCACCAGAGCGGCCAATCCACAGATCAGGACATACAGAACCAGAAGCGACGCCAACATAACGAAACGATCCGACTGGGCATGATCATGCAGGATCACATGGGGAACCCGGATCATAACTTTCAACGGCGGGGCGGAATTAAGCGGATTGAAGTACAGCGGGATATCCAGCTCGGGACGACACAGGGCGCAGCGGGTGATCACCCGCCCCACCCCTTTCCCGGGGCACACATGAAGCGTCACTCCATAGAGCTGCGACAGGTAATCCTGTTCCTCCGCATCCACATAGCGAGCCATGACCAGCAATCCGCGCGAGGATCCGCTATAATGGCTGTCCAAAACCGGCGCGGCGGCACAAAACGCCATCCCCCCAGGTAACATCGCAACACCATGAGCCCCCTCCTTCATCCCGCTTAGCCATCCAAAGCCCTCGAGCCCGGACAGCAGCCCCTGCAATCGGGTATCGCTTAAAGAATCATTCCTCTGAAGATGTCGTCCATAGATAACGGCACCCTCCGCATTGACAGCCAAAACAAGATGCATTCTGTTTTTTTGAAAAAACTCATCCGTCAGGTTCGACGTCACATACGCGAGATTGGTATCACTCAGAAATTTACAGGTATCATCCCAGGCGGCCCAATCCTGAACAACCCCAAACAAGGCGGCGGATTCCGCATCAAATGCCCGCCTCGCCCGCTCGAGCTGATGGCGGACTTCCATCGCTTCAGTTCGCCTCACATTTCTCAACATGAAATGGTCCGCAAGCAGAAATACACAAAAAAACATCACTCCCCCGGACATGAGCAGAAGCAGTATCATTTTCCGGGCAATAGTCATGACTTCACTTTTGTCATCAGCGTGTGAATCGTCACCTCGGGCGGACACCAGAAGCGGACATCCACGCCTGAACAGCCGGTTCCCACCGAGGTGTAGCCCTGCATGCCCCGGTAATCCCAGGAACGCCGGACCATCCGGAGTGGAACACGGGCATTGATGAACACCGGCATTCCGCCGGGCAGGCAAATCTGGCCGCCATGAGTATGGCCGCAGAGAACCAGATCAAACCCGCACGCGGCCGCTTTCCGGTAGATCTCCGGGGAATGTGCCAGCAACACGGACGGCACGCCCTGCTCCAGATGAGCCGCCGCCTTCTGCACATTGTCGGCCTCGTAAAAATGCGGATCATCCACCCCGGCCAGGGACAGCATCGAGCCCCCCCGCTTCAACAGGACAGATTCATTCATGAGAAGGTGGATACCCATGTCCTCAAGCGGCGGAACCATTTCTATGAAATCATGATTCCCCAGCACCGCATAGACCTCGCCCCGCAAGACCTTGCGCAGGCGCGCCATGGCCTCCAGAACCGGATGAGTCGAACCATGTGTCCGTGACCGGAAATCGCCAGTTAGCACACACAAGTCATACTGAAGGGGCGCGACCGCCGCCGCAATGGCATCGGCCATGCCGGCGGTGATGTCAAGATGCAGGTCGGAAATTTGAAGGATGGTGAATCCATTAAACTCGGCACCCAACCTCGGAAGCACCACCGGATTCCGGCAAACCACCGCATGCAGCGCATTGCGACGACCCCTCGCGTAGAGTCCCGTCAGCTTCAAGCTAAGCCGGATCAGCCAATGCAGCCAAAGCATGTTCTCAATGTGAAAGTAGGTCAGCCCGTGCCCCATAACACGGGCCACCCAGTGGGACTGCATATGAAGCCGCTGCGCCAGGTGTGCCCGGCCCACACGCTGCTCCAACGCTCGATAGAGGGCTTCAGAATCCATGTCCATTATCGCGGCAGTTCATCAGACGCCATCGCGACCAGCGGCTTCATCATTGTATCCCGCTTCGACAGGATCGGCGCCGACACCGGCCACGGAATGGCCAGATCGGGATCGGACCACAGAATCCCCTTTTCATCCTTCGGGGAATAGGCCGCACTACACTTGTACATAAAATCCACCTCATCGCTCAGCACACAGAATCCGTGCGCAAAGCCGGCGGGAACAAAAAACTGATGATGGTTCGTTTCAGAAAGAATGGCCGCCACCCATTTTCCGAAGGTCGGTGACCCGAGCCGAACATCCACGGCCACATCATAGATCTCGCCCTTTACGACCCACACCAGCTTATCCTGAGGATTCGGCAGCTGATAATGCAAGCCCCGCAATGTGCCTTTGACCGACCGCGACCAGTTATCCTGGATAAAGGTCACCCCAATCCCGGCCGCCCGGTAGGCCTCCGCCTTATAAGTCTCCTGGAAAAATCCACGGGAATCCCCGAACACATCAGGAATCACCAATTTAACCTCTGGAATCGATTGGGAAATCACCTGCAAGGCCATGGTCAGGATTCCTCCGCCATGCGCATCAGGTACTGGCCGTATTCATTCTTGGCCATTTCCTGCCCGAGCGCCTTCAACTGATCCCGGGTGATATACCCCAGTGAATAGGCAATCTCCTCGATACAGGCCATCTTGAAGCCCTGCCGGACCTGAACCGTCTGAACAAAACTGGCGGCATGATACATCGAATCATGCGTCCCGGTATCCAGCCACGCAAAGCCACGTCCGAGTGAATGAACCTTCATGGTTCCGGCCTTCAGAGAGGCCAGGTTGATATCCGTAATTTCCA
>CAIZMS010000015.1 GCA_903934155.1 uncultured bacterium
CTGGCCGCCCTCACCGGGTTTCGCACCCTGTGCAATCTTAATCTGGAGCTCCTGGCAGTTGACACAGTACTCGGTGGTGACACCAAAACGCCCACTGGCCACCTGCTTGATGGCGCTGCAACGACTATCCCCATTGGGAAGCAGTTTATAGCGGGCGGGATCCTCCCCACCCTCGCCGCTGTTGCTCTTTCCACCCAACCGGTTCATGGCAATGGCCATGGCCTCATGAGCTTCGCGACTGATGGATCCAAACGACATGGCGCCCGTGCAGAAGCGTTTAACAATGGCCGAGGCAGGCTCCACTTCACTCAATGGAACGGATGGTCCCGCGACAAACCGGAACATCCCTCGCAAGGTAAACTGCTTTTCCGCCTGATCATTAATCAACCGGGCATAATCCCTGTAAAGTTTGGAATCCCCGGATCGTGTCGCGTGCTGAAGATTGGCAATGGCTTCCGGCGACCAGAGATGCCGCTCTCCATCAGCCCTGAAGCGGTACTGTCCGCCCGAGGTTAGAATCGGCGCCGCGTCTTCGGGCAGGTGATAGGCTTCCCGAGACCGGGCATGGGTCTCGGCGGCAATTTCCGCGAGCCCGATTCCCCCGACCCGGGAGGACGTTCCCTCAAAATACCGGTTCAGAATCGACTCATTCAATCCGACCGCCTCGAAAACCTGAGCGCTCCGGTAACTGCGCAAGGTCGAAATGCCCATCTTGGACATGACTTTCCGGAGTCCCTCACAAAGCGAAGCCACATAGTTTTCCATGGCCCGGGCCGACCCGACCTCAACGCTCAATTCCTTTTTGAGCGCCATATCCGAGATGGTCTCGAAAGCCATATAGGGATTGATCGCCGTGGCACCATACCCCAGAAGAAGAGCCATGTGCATGACTTCACGGGCCTCGCCCGTTTCGGCAATCAAGCCTACTCCGGTTCGCTGACCTTTGCGTGTCAGGTGACGATTAACCGCCGACACCGCTAACAGCACCGGAATGGGCGCCAGACCCGCAGGCAGATTCCGATCACTGAGAATCAACAGGTTCTGCCCGGCCGCAACGGCTTCATCCGCCCTGACACACAAAGCTTCCAGGGCCGCCTCAAGATCCCCGGCACCCCCGCCCGCCACAAAACCAATCGGCACTGTGCAGGCCTTGAAATCCTTGATGTGAAGGCTGCGAATTTGCTCCAGATCCTCGTTCGACAAAAAGGGATTACGGAGCTTCAACAACCGGGCATGCTGGGGAAGTTCCGACAGGATATTGGACGGATTTCCGATAAAGGTCATCAGCGACATCACCAATTCTTCGCGGATCGGATCGATCGGCGGATTGGTAATCTGAGCGAACAGCTGCTTGAAATAAGAAAAGAGAAGCTGCGGTTTCTCGGAGAAAACGGCAAGCGGGGTGTCCGTCCCCATGGAGCCGACCGCCTCATGGGCCTTGGAGGCCATGGGTTCGAGGATCATCTGAAGATCT
This sequence comes from uncultured bacterium, assembly GCA_903934155.1. Classification (GTDB taxonomy): domain Bacteria; phylum Verrucomicrobiota; class Kiritimatiellia; order CAIKKV01; family CAITUY01; genus JAABPW01. The sequence goes on from CAIZMS010000015.1 coordinate 1,475, forward strand.
TCGCGGGTATATCCAAACAGGCGCTGTCGCTGCAACAGGGTTTTCGCGTCCGGCGTCACCGGCGCCATCGCCTCAAACAACCCCTGAACTGTGATCTTGTTTTCCTCAACCCAGCGCCGGTAGGGCTGACGACGGGCCATCTGGCTCTTGATCTCCTTGTCCGTGATCACCCGCTTGTTCTGAAGATCCACCAACAGCATCTGGCCGGGCCGAAGTGCCCCCTTCTCCAGGATCCGTTCGGCGGGAATATCCAGCACACCGGCCTCCGAAGCCATCACAATGAACTTGTCCTTGGTGATGGTATAGCGGGCGGGGCGAAGTCCGTTGCGATCCAGCAGCGTTCCCACAACGGAACCGTCGGTGAAGGCTACTGTGGCCGGACCGTCCCATGGCTCCATCAAGCCGGCATGATATTCAAAAAAGCCCTTCTGGTCGGGGCCCATGGGATACTTGGCACCCCACGCTTCAGGAATCAACATCATCATGGCGTGGGGAATCGAGCGCCCTCCCGAGACCAGCAGTTCGAGGGCATTGTCAAGGCAGGCCGAGTCACTACCGCCGGGATCAATAACCGGGAGCAACTTACGGATATCCGCCCCGAATAAAGGCGATTCAATGCCGTTCTCACGGGCATTCATCTGGTTCAGATTTCCACGAAGCGTATTGATTTCCCCGTTGTGAGCCAGGAACCGGAACGGCTGGGACAACTCCCAGGAGGGGAAGGTATTGGTGCTGTACCGTTGATGAATAACCGCCACGGCACTCTCAACATCGGGGTCGTTCAGATCCTTGTAGAACCCGGAAACCTGCCCGCCCATGAGCAAACCCTTGTAAATAATGGTGCGCGAGGAAAAACTGGGAATATAGAAACGGTCCTGATCCCCCAGAACGTCACGAACACGCCGCTGCATCTGTTTCCGGACCACATATAACTTCCGATCCAGGGCGGCACCCGACAGGCCCTTGCCGTCGACAAACACCTGTGCGACAAAAGGCTGATCCTTGCGCGCCTCCGCCCCGAGGATGCTCCCGTCGGTGGGAACATCACGGGATCCGATAAAGCCCAACCCCTCCTCCTGGGTCACGGTCTTGAGGCACGCCAGGCAGGCAACACTCACGATGGAGGATGGCACAAAGATCATTCCCACGCCATAGTGTCCCGCTGGCGGCAGGGCAAAACCAAGACGCGCGGCCTCCTTGCGAAAAAAACGGTCCGGAATTTGAATCAGCACCCCGGCGCCATCCCCGGTGGTCAGGTCGCCGCCCACGGCACCCCGGTGCAACAGGTTCTTCAGCACTTCAATACTATCGGACACAATCTTGTGCGTGGCGGTGCCGTCAATGTTGGCTAGAAAGCCAACCCCGCAATTGTCATGTTCATTCGCGGGATCATACAACCCCTGTGGAGCCGGCATCCCATTCACGTTTCGTGGTTCTGACTTTTCCATAACATCCTTCTATCATGGTGTGACAAACCCCGCCGGAAATAATTCCGGCGGGGTCATCGTGAATCTACCCGTCAGCGTTTAGCGATAAAAGAGCATATCCGCATAGGTCGGAAGCGGCCAGCACTCGGCGGCAACGAACGGCTCAATGCTGTCCGACACCTTGCGCAAGGCCACCATGGCGGGGATCACGCTATCCCGGTACGCCACAGCCTTCTTGCCGACAGCCGCCTCACCCGTCGCCTCCGAGACCTTGTCCGCCAACTCATCAATCGCCACGCTCATCTCCGTGGCGGCATCGTTGACTTTCTGCAGCAACATGGCTTGGGCCGGGGCATCCACGCCGGCGGCCTCAACCGCATTGACGCTGTTCGCCAGGGTCGTGGTGAAATTAATCACCGCCGGAAGAATCTCACGCCGGGCCATGGCCAACATCGTTTTAGCCTCGATGTTGATAGTCTTGATGTAGTTCTCCAGGAGGATTTCATGGCGCGCATGGATCTCGCCCTTGGGAAGCGTTCCGTGCTTGATCAGCACCTTGGCATTCTCCTTGTCCGTCATGGCGTTGATCCCGTCTACGCAATTCCGGATGTTCGGAAGGCCACGCTTGGCGGCCTCAACCACCCAGGCCTCCGAATAGTTGTCGCCATTGAAAATCACCGCCTCGTGCTCCACCGCATACTTCTTCAGCAATGACTGCACCTTGACGTTGAGGTTCTTGGCGCCTTCAAGTTCGTCGGCGATCTCCGAAAGGGCGTCGGCCACAATCGTGTTCAGAACAAAGTTCGGACCGCTAAGGGACTGCGACGAACCGGGCATACGGAACTCGAACTTGTTGCCGGTAAAGGCAAACGGCGAGGTCCGGTTGCGGTCGGTCGTATCCTTCGGGATGTTCGGAAGCGTGGTAACCCCCAGCATCAGGTTGCCACCCTGCGTGGATCGGCTGGCGCCACCCTTCTTAATCTGCTGGTAGATGTCCGTGAGCTGCTCGCCCAGGAAGATCGAGACAATCGCGGGCGGCGCCTCATTGGCACCCAGCCGGTGATCGTTCCCGGGCGTAGCCACCGTGGCGCGCAACAGGCTGGAGTACTTGTGCACCGCGCGGATCACGGCAAAGAGGAACACCAGAAACTGCATATTGTCGTGTGGCGTATTGCCCGGGTTTAACAGGTTGATCCCGTCATCCGTGCTCAGCGCCCAGTTGTTGTGCTTGCCCGAGCCATTGACACCGGCGAAGGGCTTCTCGTGCAGCACGCAGACGAAATCGTGCTTGCGTGCTATGCGCTGCATCAGATCCATGGTCAGCTGGTTGTGGTCGACCCCGATATTGACCGTCGCATAGACCGGAGCGATCTCGTGCTGGGCCGGCGCCACTTCGTTGTGCTGCGTCTTGGCGGAAACGCCCAGCTTCCAGAGATCCTCATTCAGATCGGCCATGAAGGACGCCACGCGCTCGTGGATGGAACCGAAATACTGATCCTCCAGCTCCTGCCCTTTCGGCGGCGGAGCCCCGAACAAGGTGCGCCCGGCCAGGCGAAGATCGACGCGCTTCTCAACAAATTTGCGGTCGATCAGGAAGTATTCCTGTTCGCCACCCAGGGTCGCGGTAACCCGCTTGCTGGTATGATTCCCGAGGGCGCGGAGCACCCGAACGGACTGCTTGTTCAACGCCTGCATGGATCGCAGAAGGGGTGTCTTCTTATCCAGCGCTTCTCCGGTGTAGGACGCAAACGAGGTGGGAATGAATAGCGCGGTGTTCGAGCCATCGGTCTTGATGAAGACGGGAGAAGTGCAATCCCATACCGTATAGCCACGAGCTTCAAAGGTGGCGCGAATGCCGCCTGAAGGGAAAGACGACGCATCCGGCTCGCCCTGGGTTAATTCCTTGCCGCTGAACTCCATCATGATCCGCCCGTCCGATGTCGGCGAAATGAACGAATCATGCTTCTCCGCCGTGATGCCGGTCATCGGCTGGAACCAGTGACAGAAATGCGTAGCGCCCTTTTCGATCGCCCAGTCCTTCATGGCATTCGCCACGACATCAGCGAGGGAGGGATCCAATTCCTTACCCCCGTCAATCGTCTCGCGAAGCTTCTTGTAGATGTTTTTGGGCAAACGGGCCCGCATCACCCCGTCATTGAACACATTGGATCCGAATAATTCAGGCACCGATTGGCCAACCGATTCAGTTTCGCAGCAGCAGTTCATGTCTTTCTGTCTCCTTCGGGTTTAATGACACTAAAATCTGTAATTTATTTAGCAAAAGTCATGCCATCTTTATAAAAAATTCGCATTATCTTCATTATCAAAGACTAACGAATAAATAGCACCATCATCAGACACTCGCACATGCAGTCAAAAACAACAAACTTGTCGCTCCAAAAACGAAAACGTTTCAGTTTTGTATCAAAGAGAACCTCGCGAACACGTCCCTATTCATGTAGTGGAATTATTTTCGTGAAATCCACCCCTGAACAGGCGTACTGTTTCAGTAAATCCATGCCTAATCCAGAAGAAAAAACAACGGTGCCAGGACTTCCCCCTTTCAGCACAGGGATCCCTTCGCTTGACGGAACCCTGAAAAACCTGATCGCCGGGGACAATGTCGTCTGGCAGGTGGACGACATTGAGGATTACCGGCCCCTGGTTGAACGGTTTGTTCAACATGGCCTGACCACCGGGGCACCCCTTGTCTATTTCCGGTTCGCAAGCCATCGCCAGTTGATTCCCGAGACGCCCGGGGTTGAGATTCACAATGTTGAACCGGAAGCGGGCTTCGAGCATTTTGTCGGGACCATTCTCAATGTGATCGAACGCAAGGGACGCGGCGCGTTGTATGTCTTTGACGGGCTTTCCGAGTTGGCGGCCGACTGGTATAGCGACCGGATGCTGGGCAATTTCTTCATGATCACCTGCCCTTTCCTCTACAAACTCGACACCATTGCCTACTTCGCACTCTTCCGCTATCACCATTCCTTCCACGCCGCCGAAAGCATCCACCAGACCGCGCAACTCGTCCTGGATGTCTACCGGAACCGGGATCGTTTTTTCATCCAGCCGCTCAAGGTCGATCAGCGCTACTCCCCCACCCTCTACATGCTGCACGAATGGACAGAGGCGGATGACTGCATCCCCGTCACCTCCAGCACCACTATTTCGGAAATTCTGGCAGGCATCTCGCAACCCTGGCTGGATTTCTCGGCAACCCGGCCCGGGATCTGGATGAAGAATCTGGCCCGCGCCCAAAAAACCATGGAGGCCATGCGGCTCGGAGTCGCCCCGGTGCAGGACATCCAGGAATCGTTCCAGCGCCTCCTGCGAAGCGCTATCACCCGGGACGAAAAATTCATGCCGCTCATCTGCCGGTATTTCGACCTTCCCGATCTCATGGCCATCATCCAGCGAATGATCGGAACCGGCCTGATCGGGGGAAAATCACTCGGCATGCTGCTGGCCCGCGCAATTCTGCGCAAGAAGGCGCCGCTCCTGTACGAAAAACTGGAACCGCATGACTCCTTCTTCATCGGGGCGGATGTCTATTATACCTATCTCGTCCAGAACGGCTGCTGGGAATTGAAGCGGGAAATCGGGGATGCGATGGTTTCGGACGAGTACCATGAGGAACGGCAGAGGCGCCTGCTTTCAGGCGCCTTTCCCAACCATATCCGGCGCCAGTTCGTCGAAATGCTGGATTACTTTGGACAGTCCCCCATCATCGTCCGATCCAGTTCGCTGCTGGAAGACAGCTACGGGAACGCCTTTTCGGGAAAATACGAAACCGTTTTCTGCGCCAACCAGGGCACGCCCGAGCAGCGATTGGAGGCCTTCATGGGAGCGGTCCGGCATGTCTACGCCAGCACGCTCAGTCAGGAGGCCCTCGCCTACCGCGCCCAGCGAGGACTCCTCGAGCAGGACGAGCAAATGTCGCTCCTGATCCAGCGGGTGTCCGGCGCCTTATATGGTGAAAATTATTTCCCCCAGATTGCCGGGGTCGGATTCTCCTTCAACCCCTATGTCTGGAATGAGGACATTGATCCCAAGGCAGGTATGCTACGACTTGTCTTCGGGCTCGGCACCCGCGCCGTCGACCGCATCAGCAGCGACTACACCCGCCTGATCGCCCTCAACGCCCCGACCCGGCAACCAGAGGGGGGCGGCGCCGAGGGAATCCGGTTCAGCCAGCGTGATGTGGATATCCTGGATCTGCCCCAGAACAAGCTGACGGCCAAGGAATTCAATTCGGTCATCGCTGGAATCCCGCCGGAATCCCTGTCGCTCGATCTGTATTCCGAGAAAATCCAGGCCGCCTCCTCAGAGTTCCGCCATCTGACCTTCCGGAAACTGGTCGAGGACACCCCCTTCGTGGCCGTCATGCGGGAAATCCTCAGCACGATCCAGGAAGCCTATGCGTATCCCGTCGACATCGAATTCACCACGAACTTCCTGCCCAACGGGGACTACCGGATCAATCTGGTGCAGTGCCGGCCGTTCCAGGTTCGCATGACGGGTGACTCCGCACGGATGCGGGCCCCCTCCTCCATCCGCAAGCAGGATCTGCTCATGGAAAGCACCGGGCCCGTCATCGGGCACAGCGCCGCCATCCTGGTAGACCGGCTGATTTATGTGGTGCCCTCCGTTTATGGAAAAATGAGCGAAAGCGCCCGGTATTCCGTGGCGCGCACCATCGGAAAACTGAACCGCCTGAAAGCCCCGGGTTCCGCGCCGGTGGTGATGCTGGCCGGACCGGGGCGCTGGGCCACCTCAACGCCCTCCCTGGGCATTCCGGTCTCCTTTGCCGAAATCAACTCCGCCTCCGTCGTCTGCGAAATCGCCGCCATGCATGAGGGCCTGGTTCCTGATGTTTCCCTTGGCACCCATTTCTTCAACGACCTGGTGGAACTCAACATGCTGTACTTTGCCATTTCGCCCGACAAGAAGGGGCACGCACTCAACACGCCACTTTTGCTAAGTCTCCCGAATCGACTGACCACCCTCCTGCCGGAAGCCGCCGCAATGGAGCAAGCCCTGCGGGTCGTGGATAGTACGGACATTCCCGGCGGCCTTCATCTGAATTTACATGCCGACACCGTCAAGCAGAAGGTCGTCTGCTACCTGGGGAAATAAGGCGTGAAGCCCTAAACTGTTCCCTATTTGCGCAGACCCAATATGTGTGCCAGACGTGTCGATTTAAGTTGTCCGCTCTGGGGCGGACGGCGTTGCGACAGGTGGTTGTTCGGGTGTGACGACCTCTGGCACGGTGACTGGCTCCATGATCGGAATCGGTTCTGATGCTGGAGGAGAGATGGTTAATGCGTTGTCGGGTTGCTCTGCTGCCGGGGGATCCGATGTCAAAGGTTCTGGGATGATTATGACCGGCGGGATGGCTATCTTGGGGACGACCGGCGTCGGGGCAGACACGACTGGGGGAATTGCCACAACGGGAGGCGGTGCGATAGGCGTCGGCTTGGTCGCCGGAGCGGCGGCCACTGGGGATGGCGGCGGCGTCATAGCGGCA
>CAIZMS010000016.1 GCA_903934155.1 uncultured bacterium
GGGCTGTGGTGGCAGTAGCTCGCAAGCTGTCGATACTATTGCTGAAGCTATGGCAGTCAGGGCAACCCTATGAGCCCTTGCATGTGCGCGTGGCACCTACCAAGAAACGCGCAGCATAAGGGAATGGCATGAAACAACACGGGATCAACAATCAAATTTGAATAAGGAGGATGCGCCCAGCTGTGTTGGATACCAAATAAGAACAATCTCGACGTCCCGTCCCGGGTGACTGCGATCTGCGTCTCGAACCGTCCTACCAAGGACATCAATGAGTTCGTGCTAGAGCTGGCAGCCCCGCCGACGGATCTTAAACTGCACCGGACCACATGGTATGGTCCACTATGAGTGCGAATGGAAGCCTGACGGCGACGGGGGTTCTTCTTTGGTGTCCGCCACAGCGGACGCTTGACAAAGCCTTCTCATGGAAGACGCAGAGTCACAGAGGTAATCCCACCCACCCTACAGATTCCCGATGATCGACACCAACGGCAGGAACATGGCAATGACGATCGTTCCGACAATCAGCGCCAGCAGGATGATCATGATGGGCTCAATGACCGAGGTCAGCGCCTCAACCGCTGTATCTACCTCATCATCATAGGTTTCCGCGATTTTCATCAGCATCTCAGGCAACGCACCGGTTTCCTCACCGACCTGGATCATGCTGACCACCATGGATGGAAACACTCCCGATGCTTCAAGGGGCACCACTATGGTTTCACCTTCCTTGACACTGTCATGCACCGTGGATACCGCCTTGGACAACACCGCGTTATTCGTCACCTCGCGCACAATGTTCAGCGCCTGCAGAATCGGCACACCCCCGGTCAGCAGGGTGCCCAAGGTTCTGGAAAAGTTCCCAATGGCCGTCTTCCGGAGCAACGACCCGAATACCGGAATCTTCAATTTGAGCCGGTCCAGGGACTGCTGTCCCACGGCAGAGCGACTAAACGTTTTGAACACAAACACAATCACCACAATGAGGCCCAGCCCGATATACCATTGCTTCATGATAAACTCGCTGGCACCGATCACCATCTGGGTCAGGAGCGGCAGGGACTTGCCCTGTAACAGGTCGTCAAAGATTTCCTTGAACTTGGGAATCACAAAGATCATCAGCACCAGCAGAATGACGCCGGCCATGACCATGACGACCATCGGATACACCATGGCGCCCTTGACCTTGCTCTTGATTTTCTGGCTCTTCTCCATGAATTCGGCCAGACGCGTCAGAATCGTCTGAAGCGCGCCGGAGGCTTCACCAGCCCTGACCATGTTGACATAGAAGGGGGTGAAAACGCCGGGATACTGGGCCAACGATTCGGCAAAGGTGCTACCGCCCTCAACCGATTCGGCCATCCCTTGCAACGCTTCCCGGAACTGGGGGGTCTTCTCCTGCCGCTGCAGCACATGAAGACTTTTCAACAACGGCATGCCCGCATCCGCCAGCGTTGCCAATTGACGCGTGAACAGCATGATCTGCTTGGAGGCCACCTTGCCCTGCATCATCTTGCCGAGAAAACCCGGCAATTTGATTTCCTTCCGCATCCCACCACCGCCACCACCACCCCGAACCGGACTCTTTCCGGAGGTAGGTTTGGATGGAGTTCCCCCGCGCGTCGGCTTGCGGGCGCCGCCACGGCCGCCGCTCATGTCCGTGACACTGGTCGGGAAAAGCCCTTTTTCCTTGATTGCGGTGAGGGCGCGCGTCTCGTTGTCGGCATCAATGATGCCTTCAACTTCACTCCCCTTGGAATCCATGGCAACGTATCGGAATTTAGGCATAAAAAATCTCCGTTATTGGACTTTTCAAGACTATTACGCCACCCACCCCGTTGCAAGCGCGGAAATCAAGGATTCACCACCCGCTTCGCTGGAGAATACGGAGGAGATCGAGAGAGACCGCTCAGGGCAGGGAAAGAACTTTTTTCTTTGTGGGAGGGGCGCTGTGCGCCGCGCCAGGA
>CAIZMS010000017.1 GCA_903934155.1 uncultured bacterium
CGGCAGGATGTCCTTGTAGCCAACTTTGGACGGATGCCCGAACTGTTTGATGTGGCGCTGATAATCACTCGAGGCCGGGTCATACATGGCCTTGCCATACCAACCGCCCAGACCCACGCACTGGGGCCCCCAATGCGCCCAAAATCCCAACTTGGCATCGGCAAACCACTCCGGGCAATGATACTTCTCATCCAGGGAGGCCTGGGTTGGCTGGAAGGGTCCCTGAACCAGCGGCAGGTCTTTGGGCTTGGGCAGCCCGCGCAGTTGTTCCGGTTCCGCGGGCTGAGCCTCCGGGCCGGCCGCCCAGGAGGACCCAATACCCGGCAGGGCAATCGCCATCAGCGCCAGGCTTGTCATGCGGATCAGAGACCGTGTATTCAGTGTATTTATGCTCATTATGATACCACCTTTGTAAATTCAGTTTTATTGGGCAGTGAACTCGTAGGTTCCCGAGCCGACTTCAAAAACGGCGCAACCCGCTTCCATGCGCAGAAACTTCACGCCGGGCGGTGCGCTTACTTTGGAGTCGCTGCTTGTTCGCGGATCATTTTATCCTGCCGCACGTCGACCTTTTTCAGGTCGTTCTCCGTTTCTTTGGAGGCCTGCTTTGACGGGGCGACTTTGGCCTCTGCGGAAACATTCGAGTTGAAAACCGAGGCGGTGACAACGACTTCCTTTGGCGTCTCGAAATATTTCTGCACCAAGCCACCCGAATAAACGCGCACCAGCACGGGCACACTGCTCTTCCATTCAACATTCAACTCGCTCAGGTCCACCTTCTTCCCCTCAATCTCGCCGTATGCTTTCAGGCGGGTGGTCTGGAATCTGGATAATTGCGCCAAGGTCCCCGGGGTGAGCGTTTTTTCCTCCAACGTGAGATTTTGAATCTTGTCCAAATCGAGATCCACCAGAATCACCTGCGTGAGCGAGTTGGCGGGGATCGCCACGTTGACCTTTTTTTCTTTCACGGGCACGACCGCGACGACTTCGTCCCGCTTGCATTCGGAGGTCTCGCGAACCACGGCGAAGCGATAGGCCTTCGGCTGCAGTTCCAAATCGATTTCGAGATCCTTATTGCTGCCAGGGCCGGGGTTGACGACATTGACATAGAGACGATCCGGGGTGCGAATCGCGCTCATTTCATATTCGTTGCCTGAACCGCCGTTGGCATAATACTTGTCGCGTTCCAGCTTGAGGTAGATCGAGCGGGAATTCCGGGAGTCAACGGCCTGGGCGAGCCCGAGGGTGGACATGCCCAGCGGCAGCACCTCATACGAGCGGAGCGGAGATTGCGTACCCGGCACGCAACGGGCCAGCATTTTGAACACAAAGTAGGAGAGTGTGGCAGTGCGGGTTTGCATCGTTTCGAGGGTGGGTGCCACCGGGGATTGCTGGATAAATCCCGCTGCGTCCATGGCATCCATTTCGCCGTAAACCAGGCTCTTGAACATCCGGTGGGTTGCCGGGTAATTGAACAAATAGAGCGCCGCAAACTCCAGCTCCGGCTCCTTCACGGAAGAGGCCTGCAGGATCGATTGCAAGACGCCCCCAAGCAACAGTGCTGAGGCATCGGTGAACATCGAGTTGAACGGAGTCATGGGTCCCGAAATCAGGTTGAACTCGCTGAACGCCAAACGTTTGTTGGCTCCGCTTCGCATCGCCATCCGATCCTGAACCCCTTCGAAAATTTTTCCGTTGGGCTCATAACAATGGGAATCAAGGCAATCCACGTATGGACTGACATATTTCCAGAACGTTTCCCAGCTCGTGTGGGCTCCTGGCCCTGAAAATACGAACTTCCTCGGATCGTTCTGGGATTTCAGAAGCGCTTCGACATCCTCCAGCGCGTAGCGGCCCATTTTCGCAATGGCGCCCAGCTGGCGGCCGACGTATTCCCCTCTTTCATTCCAGGCAAGTTTGTCAGGCGCTACATCGGCAGGGTAATAAAAGCCGCTCCAGCCATACTCCGGCTCGTTCGCCATCATGAAATAGCGCACGCCGATTTTCCCGAGCCTGTAGAAAGCGGCGAAATGACTCTCGTATGCCGCCGCTGCCGCTGCCCAGTTGATGTTCTGCGGGGCTTCGGCCGTTTTCCGAACATCGATCAAGATCGATTCCTTGTAATTACCCTTTCCTCCGACGCCGACATCAATGAGGGGTTCGATACCCGCCTTGAGCATCAGACGACAGATGTCCTCTGTGCGATCGGGCTTCCCTTGGTTTGCTGGAGGCTGGTTAGCGGTCCATTTGATCTTCTGCTCCGGATTCTCGCGCACGGCCGCCCGATAACGGTTGAAATCTTCCTCGGTCTTGATGGTGTCGAATTCGCCCTTGATAAAACCTTTTGAAACGAAGATCCGGCAGATCGTACCGTTTGAATCCGCCATCCAATCCGCGAGGTTCGACTCATTGAAGAAATTGAGCAGTTCCGCATTAAACCCGAGGTGGTGGGGCGTTTTGGCAACCGGGTCGGGACCGATAAGCAAACTGCCTCCCGCATACGCGCTCTGGGTCATACAATAAGCGCTTGCGCATGCTATCAGAATTTTGTGCATGTTTTTCATAGTATTGAATCACTTCATTGTTTGTTGTGGTTTTTTCATCACTGTTTCAGGTCCTTAAGCTCAGGATACCATTTCAGAATCTTTGCCTGCTCCTCCTGGGGCAGTTCCGCGAACGGCTTGGGCTTGTCCTGCGGGCGCGACTGTTTCTGGTTGATGATGTCCAGAATGTCCCAATGGCGTTCGATGACGTTGCCGCTAGGCTCTTTATAGGACTGGTTATAGCGGGTGTAATCCATCACCAGCTTCGGCCCGTTCTCCTTCCAGTTCTGGATGGTCGCAAAGCGGAAGTCCTTGTTGAAATACCAGCGGATCTCCATCTCCGGGCAGAAGATCGGAGCGTGAAAACGGTACTTGGGAGTGATCTTCTTCCCTTCTTCCTCGGTGGGCATATTGTTGCCTCGTTCCACAAACTTCAAATTGATGCGGCTGTTGTCGGGATTGTGCTTGCGCCAAAGGTCGCCAAACTCACCCGTCGTCAGCATCTGCGTGTCGGGATATTTCTCGCGCATGGCTTTGATCCATCTGGGCAAGTAATTCGGATCCAACCATTCAAACAGGGTGAGCTCCCAAATTACGGTCAGAAAGCCATATCCATTCTCCGCAACGGCCTTGTCATTAAAATGGACATCGCTCGTATGGAGGATTTCCCGGAGCCCCAAGTCATATCCGTAATAGGCTTGGGTCTCAATGGGGCCAATTCCCACCCGGCTGTTGTAGTCCTTCCCCATGCCGCGCAGACGGGCCGCAAAGAAGTCCACTGTCCAGCCATCAATATTCACCATGTCCACGAAGTCATCGCCCCCCCGGGGCCCCTGAGCTGGTTTCAGGAAATGGTTTTTGGATGGATAATAGGGATAGATGATGCCCCCATCACCGTCCTGCCCATCAATATTGAACTGGCTCCAGATCTGTCCCTGGACGGTGTGAATGCCCTCGTTTTCGGCCAGGAATTTCATGCTCTCGACCGACATGTGGCCCGCGATCACGGATTTCGGGCGATACCCGTTGCCCACCATTTGGGAGACCAACTCCAACGCCTCGTGGAGATCCTTCTTGCACTGTTCCTGGGTATTGAATTTGTTAGCGAAATCGACCCCCGGCCAGAACGTCATTTCATCGCCATACTCTTTGACGAACTGGGGCATGAGCTTACGCAATTCCACATAATTCTGCTCCTTGTCCGTCAGCGCCCCCCACGACCAGGCCCAGGTGATCCGCGCCTGGGGATATGCTTCCGCCAGACTCTTCCGCATCTTGAGCGCAATCTCGGGAGTGTGTTTGTGTCGCTCCATGTTGCTCCCATGCTTTCGGGCCCGGGTGTTCTCCCAGGATTGAATCCGAACCGCCGTCATCAAATTGATGTAGCGGCCTTTCAGCGGCTCGGGGGAGAACTTTGGAGGGTCTGACTTGTAGGATTTTTCGGGAATGAATGTTTTATCGAGCATCGATGCCTCACAATACTTCAACCGCCCTTCAGGAGGCGCCTTGGCGACAATCGTCTGGATGTCCTGGATAAACGCCGCGATGGACTGCGGCGCGGAGGAAAGCTCCCCGATGCGTTTTCCATCCGCATTCGCGATGATCACGGCGTGAGAACTTGGAATGTTGAACGCCTCGAGAATCCTCGATATCTTCCAGCCGTCATCCTTTGTCTCATCCTTTCTATGAAGGACCCGCGTGCAGACCAGGTTCTTTGCGGCATAATCAACAAATTCAGGCTGCGTGCAGACCGACTTGGCAAACGCCTGACAGTCTTTGCAGACATCGGTGTTGCCGATAAATACCAGCATGGGCTTGCCGGATTTCTTCGCTTCCTGCCCGGCCGCCTCGAATGGTTCTACCCATTTTAGTCCAGGGGCACCGGCTTTTGCGATAGGCGGCGATTCCACCCCATACGAAGCGGGTGTTATTGCCAGTAGAGCCAGTGACAGGACGGTAAGGATATTGGTTGGTTTCATGCTTATTAGCCTCGTTGTGGAGGTTGTCATGGTGATGCGATTCAGCTGTTCTTCACTCCTCCTTGAGCACTTTGAATTATCATCAGATCACTCCATCGTTTTTTGGATCTCCCCCATCACCGGCATATTACAAGGGAACTTCCTTCCCCTCAGCGGCGACCACGGCTCCAGACTGTAGCCGTTCTTATCAAAGCGAATGCCATAGTGACCGGCAAAGATCCCGGCATACGCATGCCAGTTCTCCGGGAGATAGCCGATTCCGTTGGACTTGGCTCCATCCCAATAATAGAAGCCGCTGCCCACCGGATTTCTCCGCGGCCCAAGGATACCTATTCCGGCGTTGAAAGTTCCCTTGTCGAAGGAGGCAACCTGCGGCCAGAGCAGGTCCCCAGCTTGCGCGCGGCGACCCAACTTGTAGAGCGACATGATCACATAATTGGAGTAAGGCGGCGTGATGCTTCCGTTCATATAGCCTTCCCATTCACGGTAGCCGTGACTCATCTCGTCTTTTCCCATCGGCAGCAGATTGGTCGGCAGACCGTATTGATATTGGGTAAAGCCGATCTTTTTCATCTGCGCAAAGAGCCGGTCCAGAATCTGGTTGGCCAGCTCATCGGGCACCAGGCCGGCGCAGATCGCGTAACCGTTGATCCAGGGGAACATCCGGTCATGCAACTTGCCCTCCACATCGCGCCAGCCGCCGATGACGCCGGTCTCGGGATTATAGAATGTTTTCAGATAGTTGTCTTTGATCAACTGGGCGCGCTTCCGGTAATGGGCCGCCTGCTCCTTGCGCCCCGCCAGCTCTTCCAAATCGGCCATGTGCAAGAAGGCCTCGTAGTTGACGGCCGTGGAGTGCGCTTCCTTGACTCCCTCGGGCAGCTTGTAATTATCAAACCAGTGGCCGCGGTCGCCGGACTCGACGATGCCATCGCCATCGATATCGTGCGCCTCCAGATGCCCGGCCAGAGCCTCCAGGCGCGGCAGCCACCGCTCGAGCAACGGCTTCCCTCCGACCGTGTGCACGGCATACCAGGCACTATTGATCAGAAAACCGCCGCTCTCCAGCGAGGCATACCATTTGCCAGGCGGCGTCACCTCGACCTTCAGCCCATGCCACATCAAGTGACCGCCCATCCCATCCAGATACCGGTCAATGGTGGGCACCACCAGCGCCATGGGTGATATGCCGTCCTTCATCACCGGCGCATACACCGCCATTTCGGCGTAGAATTGAACCGATAGCGGACAATCCTGGCTGATAATATTATTGGCCAGCACACTCTGATCTACCCGCCACTGCGCAATGTTCAACGCATATTTCGGCAACCAGCTCAACCGGGGTTCCTGCCCGACTATTTCCGGCCAGGGCATCAGGGGATCGACCGCAAAGGTGAACACCCCTCGCCAGGCACCCTCAGGGATGACCCCATAGCGTTCCTTCAGACTCGTCGCTTCCGGCACAAGATCCACCATGCAGTGCCCGCCCAGATCGTGTCCACCCGACGGGATAACCTGACGCATCACAGCCTTATCGCCCGATAAGGTGATCCGGAACGTCCCGCAATCCGGTGCATGCATATAAGCGGGAAACGTCACAAATCCAACAGGATCTTCGGCACGCGGGAAGAATGCCGTCGGCGTCTGCCGGAAATCTAAATCAAACCGGAACAAGCCAGCCCGCAAGGGCAATGGCCGGGCTGATGCCGTTGAAAGCTCGAGTTCCATCGACTTCTCCTTGAACCGGAACGCGACCTGCGCGAGGACCCCGGGCGCGATTGTTACGAAGGGATAAGTGACCACATTCCCAGCCCGCACACACTGCCCCTCTCCGGCCGCCTGAGGCGTGGCGAACATCGGCTCTGCGATCGGGAAGGCGCCTGCATTTCTCAGCACATTGCAGAGGAACTCCCCCCGCCCCGTGGCATCCAACGAAAGATAGGTCAGCCGGGGCCGGGCCTTATCCAGATTGAGACGATACCAAGGAGTTGAAATGACCAACTGTGCCGCGTCTTCCTTGATTTCCGGAACAAACCCGCGATCCGGCTGCAAGTCCGAGGCCTTTGTCTTAACCCCGCCCAATACAGACTGTGCCGTCGACTGATTCTCAACAACACCCTCTGCTCCTTCTCCATACACCTCCAGCTCAGCCACCTGCGCGACATCAAAACCCGAGGTCTCCGATTTTTCCACCCGCGTAATCCGGATACGGACGTTATCTGTCACCACCGGTTTGAAATCGAGCGTGTACTCCGACTGCGGTCCGGGCTTCTCATCTTTCCGCTGGAACAGAGGCTTGAACGTGGCGCCACCATCTGGCGAATATTCACCCGCGAAATCCCGCGTGTTGCGTCCGGCATAAAGCACCACGCGATCAATCGTGCGGGGGCCGGCAAACTTCACCCACACCCACTGCGGCAGGTTCTGCTGGGCCTGCGAACTCCAGGCCGGTGCTGTTCTCTGGCCGTCGTTGATGAAATGACGC
>CAIZMS010000018.1 GCA_903934155.1 uncultured bacterium
GGATTTTGAAAAAGACGTGGCGGAGATCGAAAGCCGGATTGAGGAATTCAAGGCCAAAAATCCCGAACCCACCGGCGCACTGGTCAAGGAACTCAATCGCCTTGAAATGGAACGGGCCGACAAACTGAAGGAAATTTACGCCTCCCTGACCCCCTGGCAAACCGTTCAGGTGGCGCGCCACCCGGAACGCCCTCTGATTCGGGATTTCATCAGTGGACTTTGTTCGGAATTCATTGAACTTCACGGCGACCGCCTCTTTGGAGATGATCGGGGCATGATCGGCGGATTCGCCACAATTGACAATCACCGCGTCATGGTTATTGGGCATCAAAAAGGCAAGGATCTTGACGAAAAGATCAAATGCAATTTCGGACAAGCCTGCCCCGAGGGATACCGGAAGGCTCTGCGTCTGATGAAACTTGCCGAGAAATTTCACATTCCCGTGGTCACCTTTATCGACACGCCCGGGGCCTTTCCCGGCCGTGACGCCGAGGAGCGCGGCCAGGCCGAGGCTATCGCCCGAAACCTTCTGGAAATGGCCGCCCTGAAAACTCCCGTCATCGCGGTGGTTACCGGCGAAGGCGGAAGCGGTGGGGCCATAGGAATCGGCGTCGGCGATGTTGTCATCATGCTCTCCAATGCCGTTTACTCCGTAATCTCCCCTGAAGGGTGCGCCTCCATCCTCTGGCGCGACGGCACCAAGGCGGCCGAAGCGGCCAACGCCCTGAAGATCACGGCCAAGTCGCTGTTGCAACTCAAGATCATTGACGAAATCATCCCCGAACCAGTCGGTGGCGCCCACCGCGATTTTGCAACAACCATGAAGACAACCAAAAAGGTTCTTCTTAAACATCTCTCAAGTCTGGAGAAGGTTTCACCCCGAAAATTGACGAGCCGGCGGTTCGAAAAGTTCGCCGCCATGGGCCGTTTTAAGTAACATTTTTAGAAAGGACAGGTTATGGCCAAGAAAAAGACAATCGGAACTCAGGATATCGTTCGCGACAGCATCAACCACATCCCTCTTCGCATCACCGACACCACGCTCCGTGACGCCCATCAGTCTCTCTGGGCTACTCGGATGCGCACCGCTGACATCATGAAAATCATCGATGTCGTCGACAATGTCGGCTACTACTCTTTGGAAGTCTGGGGCGGCGCTACCTTTGATGTCTGCCTGCGGTTTCTTCGGGAGGATCCGTGGGAACGCCTGCGCCAAATCAAGTCACGCGCCAAAAAAACTCCGTTGCAGATGCTTCTCCGCGGCCAGAACATCCTCGGGTACAAAAATTACCCAGACGATGTCGTGGAGCGCTTTATCGCTCTGGCGATCGAAAACGGCGTGGATATCTTCCGGATTTTTGATGCCCTGAACGACACCCGGAATCTGGAAGTGGCGATCAAGTGCGTCAAGAAATACGGCGGCCATGCACAAGGCACAATCAGCTACACCGTCAGTCCCGTGCATACCGTCGACAAGTATGTCGCCATCGCCCAGGAACAAATCGCCATGGGAATCGACTCGCTATGCATCAAGGACATGGCAGGCATCCTGTCGCCGATCGCAGCCGAGCGGTTGGTATCGGCACTGGTTCGTGAAACCAAGATCCCCATCCAGGTTCATTCACACGCCACAAGCGGAATGGCGTCCGCCACCTATGTGGAATCCGTCCGCGCCGGCGCCGGCGCCATTGATTGCGCCATCTCGCCCATGGCCGGGTTCTCCTCCCAACCGCCGGTCGAGACCATGCTGGCCATTTTCTCAGAAACCCACTACCACGCCAATCTCGACCAGGAAGCTCTCCGGAAGGTCTGCAAGTTCTTCCTTGAACTGATTCCGACCCGGCAGCTGAGCGCACATGTGGCGGACAACATCATTGATCCGGAAGTGCTGCTGCACCACATTCCAGGCGGCATGATCTCGAATCTTCGCGGTCAGCTCGCACAACAGGGTGCCCTGGATAAAATCGACCAGGTGTTTGAGGAATTGCCGAAGGTGCGCGCCGATCTGGGCTATCCCCCGCTCGTCACCCCAACCAGTCAAATCATCGGCATTCAGGCCGTCATGAATGTCATCTCCGGAGATCGTTACTCCCTCGTCTCACAGGAGGTCAAAGACTATGCTAAGGGGCTCTACGGCCGCTCTCCTGCCCCGATGGACAAGGCCGTCATCAAGAAAATCCTGGGCTCTGAAAAACCCATTAGTGGTCGCCCCGCTGATCTTCTCCAGCCGATGCTACCGGATGCCACGGAAGGCGTAGATCCGAAGTTGATCAAAAAGGAGGAGGACATCATCTCCTACTGTCTCTTCCCGGAAGTGGCCATGGATTACTTCAAATGGCGCGCCCTTCCGCCCGAGCAACGTCCACCGATCCCTGCCGACATGGAGCTCAAAAAGCAGATGGATGCCAAAAATCCTCCATCGGCGCCCGCTCAGGCGGCTATTCCCTTCCTGGCTCAGTCAGACTATGACTCCATCAGCCAATTGGTTGATAAAATCAGCGCCTTGAATTTTTCACAAATGACCATTCAGCATGCTGGCAGCACCATTAGCATCAATGCGTCCGGCGTTACAGCGGGCCCCCTTGTTGCCGCTCCAGTTTCTGCACCCACCGCACCGGCCCAGGCTGGCACACCGGCCCGCGCACCAGCCGCCGCCCCTAAGGTGGCGGCCCCGGCGGCCGCACCGGCCGGACCGAGCATCAATGCGCCGCTGAATGGAACATTCTATCGCTCGCCAGGCCCCGGGAAACCGGAGTTCTGCCAGGAAGGCGACGAGCTTGCCGAGGGAGCCACTGTCTGTATCGTTGAAGCCATGAAACTCTTCAATCCGATCAAGGCTCCGTATCGCTGTAAAATCGTGAAATTACTGATCCCCCACGGCACCCCTGTTAAAAAGGACGAGCCGATGATCAGCATCCAGAAGCTGTAATCGTTCTGCGTGACACATGAGTACCGGACCTTTTGAGATTGGTGCCACCGGAGTGGATGTTGAGCGGATTAACGCTGACATACGCGAAACCGTGGCGGCCAAGATGAAAGCCGGTGCTTATGTCGGCGCCCAACTGGCCCGGGCCGAGCGCTTTAACTTGATGAACCTGAAGAAGGACGAGAACTTCTTTGACTTCTACATGGAAAGCCTCCGGGAAGCCGTTTATGTGGACATCAATGACTTTGAGATCCGCGAGCGCAGGGCGATGTTTGCCCCCCTTCTGGTTCGTCTCAAGAAAACGATCTGGAGCCTTCTGAAGTTCTACACCTACCGGCTCTGGTCACAGCAGAACCAGGTCAACGGCCTCCTTTTGTCAGCCACCGAGGAAGTGGACCGCAAATACAGGGATCAGATCAAATCCCTTGAAGCGCGCCTCGCCAAATTGGAGTCTAAACTCCCTCCCGGCTGATGGCATCCCCTCCCCACATCGCTTTTGTTTCGCCTCGATTTTCGGAAGGCCCGACCGTGGGTGGCGCGGAAACGCTTCTTCGAAAACTCGCCGAAAGACTAGTGTCAAAGGGATGGCAAGTCGATTTTCTTACCACTTGCGCCCGAAATCATTTTACCTGGGATAACGAAATAGAACCGGGCGAAAAGGTGATTGAGGGCATCACAGTCCGGCACTTCCCCGTCGACGGAGGCCGAGATCTGACTGCCTTTTTCGATGTTCAGAGCCGTATCAGCCGCTCCGTTAAAATCACCCGTGACGAGGAGCTGATCTGGCATCGGAATAATGTGAACAGTCAGGCGCTCTATGCCTATTTGAGAACCGAAGGGCACCGGTATGACAAAATCATCATGGGGCCTTATCTTTTTGCACTCGTTTATTTTGCCAGCCAGATCCATCCGGAACGAACCCTTCTTCTCCCCTGCCTTCACGACGAATGCTTTTCCACCCTGAAGACGATTCGCGAAATGTTTTTGAGTGTATCAGGCTGGCTGTTTAACGCTGAACCGGAACGCGACCTTGCCATAAAACTGTATGGACTGGATCCCTCGCGATCGGACGTTGTGGGCATGGGCATCGAGGCCTTCACAGCCAATCCTGACCGGTTCCGACAACGCCACGGCCTGACGGCTCCCTATGTGATCTATTCGGGTCGCCGTGAGCCTATGAAAGGAACGCCGCTCCTTCTGGACTACCTTGATATATTCAGGGAACGCACCGGGAAAGACATCAAGCTCGTCCTAACCGGGAGCGGCCCCTATGATCCCCCCACCCGGCTGGCACCCCATATTCTGGACTTGGGTTTTGTCACCGAACAGGAGAAACATGATGCCATGGCTGGGGCGGCGGCGTTCTGTCATCCCTCAACGAACGAAAGTTTCAGCATTGTGATCCTGGAGTCATGGCTTGCCGGAACGCCGGTTCTGGTTCATGCGGCTGGCGAGGTCATGCCCTTTCATTGCCGGAAATCAAATGGCGGCCTATGGTTCCGGAACTACCCGGAATTCGAAGAGCAACTTTCACTGCTACTGGATTACCCGGAACTACGAACCGCCATGGGGGTAGCAGGACAACGCTATGTTCAGGATGAATACGCCTGGAAAACCGTTGAGACACGCCTGATGAAGGCCTTGCTGAAATAAAACGCCACGCGCTCAGGTCTTTTTCGAGGATTCCCCAGTGCTTGCGAGGACTTCCTGAATCCGAAGCAGAGACCGTTGAATCGATTCGACTTCTCGTTGAATAACCTCGAAACGGATGGAATTCTCCGTCCGGACTGATTCCAAGGCATCGCGCCGGAGGGTAATTTCCCTCACCTCCGACTCCAACTCCATGATTTTGGACTGGGACGAAGAAATGACTTCCCTCATGTGGATGATTCTTACCGCCTTATCCTCATCAGAACTGTCAATATCTGACACTTCCATGTTCTCCGGGATGGGAACGGCGATCTTGTTACTGCAATCAGGACAGGCAATAGTCAGCCCGGCACCCCGGCAGTCGATCGCAAGGCTCTTCTCGCAAAAGGGACAATTAAAAACAATGTCTGAATCGCGAATTTCGTTGGGATCGCTCATATCCTTGGACATATTAGGATCTCCTTAATGACAGTTCTGAACCTACCACACCACTTCATCATAATCCATAGATTAATTAAC
>CAIZMS010000019.1 GCA_903934155.1 uncultured bacterium
AAACATGTCGTGGATCGTTCCCTGAACGCCATGGAAAGTCACGGCGGACAGTCCTTTGTGTTTTATTTCTATTATCTGCCGGTCATTCTCATGGCTTTTTTCCCGTGGACGCTCTACCTGCCGCGACTCTTTTCGAGACGCGGAACCCTCACCCCAACCCTCTCCCCTGAAGGGAGAGGGAGAAAACTTCTTCTCTGCTGGGGAGTACCGGTCATTCTCCTGATGAGCCTGGTGGCGACAAAATTACCCCACTACATCCTGCCAGCCTGGCCGGCACTGGCCATCGCCACGGCGCTCGGACTTCAGCGGGCCATCCATGAGGGTCTGGAAGGAAACCGAACCCTTGCCGCCCGAATCGGAGTCGGCCTTTTCCTTCTGGTCGGCCTCATTCTCGGCCTCGCTCTGATCTGCGCCCCCTGGTTTCTTCCGATTTTCGGAGTACGACTTCCCGCCACCGGAATGGGAGTTGTTTTTCTCACCATGGTCTTTATGGCCTGGCGGCACTACCGGCGCGCCCGGCACAGAACGGTGGCCGGAATCCTGATCGCTGGCATGATGACGGTTTTTCTTTCCGCCACCCTGTTCCTGCTTCCCGCGATAGAATCCTACAAACTGGCGCCCCTCATCGCGTCTTTTATCCAGGAACAGACCCGCCCGGATACCCCGTTATCCACATGCGGGTACGGCGAACCGAGCCTGAATTTCTATCTAAACCGGAAGGCACCCATCACATGCCTTGAAGGCCCCGACCTGCCAGCCTGGGCCGCAGCACCGGGGCAAGGAATCCTGGTCGTCACCGAAACCCGACTGGCTCCCGTTCGGGAGGCCTTGAACACGCCCCGCATTCAAACACTGGATATCCTTCCGGGCTTCAACTACTCTCAAGGAAAGTGGGTCAAGATCCACATTCTGGCGAGGGACAAGCAACCATGAGCGAAGAGTTTGACGAACGACACACGGATCCTTCCACATTTGAGGGAGCCACTCCCGTTTCCCCGCCGGGGTCATCCACGACGCCCCCTCCGCCCGCCCCTTCGGATGACCCGGACCCGGTTCCCATTGAATTGGAACTCGAGGTTGCGGAATCCGCCGGAAAATCGGAACGGAAACTCCTGCTCATGGCGCTGGTGGTGGTCGCCTGCATCGCCATCGTGCATTTCACACCCCTTCAGAAACTGACCAACGACCAGACCTGGAAGCACTATATCCAGCAACTCGGATTCTGGGCCTCGACATTGTTTTTTCTGCTCAGCACCGGCCTGATTGCCCTGGGCATTCCCCGCATGTTCCTGTGTGGACTGGCCGGCGTCCTGTTCGGATTCCAAACCGGTTTCATCGTCGGCCAGCTCTCCGCCCTTTTCGGGTCCTACACCACCTTTGTCTTTGCCCGCTGGGGCGGACGGGACTGGGTGATGAAGCGCATCGAGAACAGCCGACGACTGCGCGATCTGCTCAAGAAGCCCTCCACGTTCACCATTTTTCTGGTGCGCCAGCTTCCTATCGCCGGGGTGGTTCCCAATCTCATTCTGGGTCTGACTCCGGTCAAGCATCGGTACTTCCTGCTGGGTTCGTTTTTGGGCTACCTGCCCAGCTCCGCCCTGGTGGCAGCCATCGGAAGCAGCTTGGGAAAGAGCTTCAGCAAGGAAACCCTCGCGCACTCCATCGGCCAGATCACGCTCGCCATGCTTGCCCTGGGGGGCATTTCGTTCCTGGTGTGGACCTTGAAGAAAAAGCTGGCGTCTATCGCAGCCGCCAAGTCAGCCAGCCGCCAATCCCCAGAAAGGTAAGGTTGGGAAGCCAACCGGCAAGCCAGGGGGAAATAAGTTCCCTTTTGCCCAGAATCATTCCCAGCTGAATCAGCACATAAAACGCAAACAGGGCCACCACTCCGAAGGCGACACTCCTCATCGCCGATTGTCGCGCCCCGCCCATGGTGGCAGGCAGGCCCAGCAAAATCAGAACCAGACAGGACCAGGGCATCGCCACCCGGGAATTGATATCCGTCAACCGTTTCGCCAGCCATCGCCCGGAGACATCCGGCCGCTTCTGAATGGAGCGAATCATGTCGGTCGTTGACAAAAAGTCCACATCCTTGAGCTCATTGATGAAATCATCCGGTTGTTCATCATATTCGATCATTTCCACCGGCTTGTCCAAAACCTCAATCGGCGCCCCGATCGGATCGCTCTTTTCGTTGTATTCCCGCCGCCGCATTCCGTAAAACCACCAGGCGCCATCCATCCATTCGGCACGATCGGCCGTGACTTCCATGGCCAGCGACCGATCTGGCCGTTCATGCGTAACTTTGATGCCCTTGAGCACGGTGGGGGTTCGCTGATCAAATTGCTTGATCAGCCACTGCCGGTTCGCCGTTCCGGAATGATACAGGTAATCCCCCACGATAAAGGAAGACTCGCTTGAGCGCTTCAACACCCGCTTCGTGTAGTCCGAAATCCAGCGCGTCGCCATCGGCCCCATGGTTTCCTGAACCACGGCCCCGAACATACTGGCGAACAACCCGACAACCATCAGGGGCAACATCAGGCGCCGCAGACTGACCCCACTGGCGCACATGGCCGTCAGTTCGTTATGCCGGGCGAACATCGTCAGGGTATACAGCGTGGCAAGAAGCATCGCGATCGGAAGCACCATGACCAGGAATGGAACAAACCCGTTCACCTTGAACAGGAAATAGGCGTAGTACAGCAGGATATCCAGGGCATCCGCCTTAACGGCCACAAAATCAGAAAACCGGTCGAATAAATCCAGAATGATGTAGAGCAGACTGAAGGTGCCCAGAATGTACCCAAACGGGATGAGGTACTGCTTCAAAATGTAACGATCAATGATCTTCATGATGACCCTTAAAACCGCGCCACTCTAGCCGAGCCCACCCTCTCCCGTCAACGGCTGCATCCAAATATTCAAAGCGCGGGGCCCGTTCGCGCAATTGACGGAAAGAAGGCCGGGGCGTATAAGGATTCCTTCACATTCAACCTCACGAGGGATATCATGACAAAAACAGTACCGTCCCGGAAACGATCCAGGCTTTTCATGGCACTCGCCTGCCTGATTCCACTGCCCTTCTGCATCGGCGCCTTCCTGGTCAACATCGAAATGGCCGTCCGGGTATTTTCCCCGACTCTTCACTTCTTCGACAGGGTCTTCCCGCACGGGCTTTTCCGCATTTGGCAAATTCTTTCCGCCGACCTGAGTACGGTCAGCACCCTGATCCCCGTCATGATTCTAGCCTTCCCGCTCGCTCAACTCATCCGGATCCATCTGAAACGGGAGTCTGACCCAACACTCGCCCAGCGCCTGGGCCCCGACCCTTATCCTTCCCACTTCGGCTTTTTCCAGGTCATGCTGGGTCTCACCGGAACGCTCTACGGCATGTACATCGGACTGGATGTAAGCGGCGTCAGCCAGCTCGCCGGCCAGACCCCCACCGCCGACTCCATCCGCCAATCGCTGGATCGTCTGTTGGGCGGAACCGCTACCGCGCTGTTGAGCTCGCTCGTCGGCTTGATCGGTGCCTTCATCACCGCCCGCCCCATCCCCTGGCTCTTCGGTCGCGTCACCGGCGTCAAGGCCGATGAAACCCGTCAGACCCTTACGGCAACCATCGAACGGTTGACCGACGACCTGCGCGGCTTGAGCCAGGCAAGCCGGACCTTCACCGATTACCTCAATCCGGACACCGCCAATACCGTGCTCCAGCGGATGGACCGGCAGGAAGCCGCCACCCGGGAAGCCTGCACCCGGCTGGACGCCATCGTCACCCAACTTGAAACCCTCAACCAGGGGCAATCCCTCCAGGCCCGCCAACTCACCGCCCTGGAGGCTCTGGTGGGCATCGCCGCCTCATCCCGTGATAAGCAGGATCAGGCCAATAGCACACTCGCCGCAATCGCCCTCTCCCAGTCCGAATCCGCCGTGCGGCTCACCCGCCTGGAGTCCGTCGATCAGTCCGTCCAGCAGGCCAGTACACTCCTCCGCCGCCTGGTAGAGGGCGACGAAGCCCGCCATCAGGACACCCTGAAGACCCTGGCCGGTCTAGCCGCCGCTGCCAACGCACAACGCGAACAACTGCAGAGGGATCAGGATGCCTTGCGGAACGCCCTGGCCGCCTACCTCAACCCCACCCGGTAATCCGCCAATGAGCTCAAAGCACGACGAACATAATGACTACGAGCAGCTGGACGAGGCCATCGGCCATTCCACGCACAAGCTCTTCAACATGAGCCCGAACGATGTGCTTGTTCAAATCTCCCTGCCCGTCGTACTCATCCTCGCCATTGCCACCCGCCTGATTACTATTGGACAGGGCATGACCAACCAGAGCCAGAATCCGGCCGTCCTTGACCTGTGGAAACAGCACCTCATCCTCCGCGTGGACCGTACCCTGGAGCAGTGGGAAAAGCAGTCCGGCCTGCCCCAATTTTCCGACTTCGGCCGGGTGTATTGGGCGAACCAGTGGCCGGAAGACGACCGGTTCCGCCAATTATGCCAAAAGGCTGAAGACCTGGCTGATATGGAAAAACTCAAGGAATCCCTTTATCGGGAATCGCTCAACGGCCAGGCTTCCTCAGAACCGGGACCCGCTTCGTCCGGCCAGTTTGTCACCCTCTATGATTCCCGCTATGCCCCGCCCGGAGTCTCCTCCAATTCCGTCCCCCCCGAATTCAGGATTGACGATGCCCGGCGCCAATACGCCTTCCAATACATTGAAGAACGCTGCAAGCGCTGGAACCGGGAAATCGAAGACCTGCAATGGAAACTGGTTGATCAGCTTGCCTCCCGCCTCCCCGCCGGCGATCCGCTCACCGATGCGCGTCTGGAAACCCAGATGAAAAATATCGCCACCGCCCTGGAAGCCAAGGGCTACCCGTTATTGCCAGGCATCACCCGTGAGTACCGAAAGGCTCCCTGAACCATGAAAACAAGCCATTTCATTGCGCTGGGACTCGGACTTCTGGCCTTATACGGGAGCCCATCGAAGGGATTCGGGCAGACCTCCAACGCCCGGCCCGCTTCGGCGGATTCCGCCAAGGATCGCGCCAAGTGGCGACTGGCCACCCTTTCCGCAGCCCGTGAGATTCTCGATGAGCTGAACCAGCCCAAGCCGCTTGGAACGGAAGACCGTGCCATCCTGCTTGAAAAATTGAACACCGCCATGCGGGCGGATGTGAAAACCCATGCCGCCCGCGGGGCCAGCCGCACGGTGTGTGCCGGAATTGCCATCCGCATGCGACGGGACAGCCTGGAGCAACGTTTCAAGGACGTGACCGCCCATGCGAATGAACGATCCACCACCCCTATCCTCTGGTCCGATGTTGCCTCACACCTCGGCACCGGGTGGAGTAACACCGTGGAACAAACCCTCCGGTCTTTTGCCGACACCGAACTGGAGCCCCTGTTCAAGGATGCCCGGAACCGTGCCGTCGGCCTGCTCCGGCAGGAATGGGAACAGAACCTGCGCTTCCCTTCAGAAAAAGAACTGAATGACATACTCGGCGATCTTCTGGCGCGGCATCCCGATACCCTTCGCCTTTCAGGGGATGACGGAAAACAGCTCCAGTGGAAAATCGCGGCACTCTCCAACCCTGATAATGCCGCTTGTTTTGAGGAATTAAAGTCACTCCTGAATGACCAGGCTCACAAGATCTCCAGCGAGGTCCGGAAACAATATGACCAACAACTGGCCCTGCTTGAATCAACGGCCTCCAAGGGCATCCCGGATGACCGGCGCCAGGCCTCCGTCATTGCCACTGCCCTGATCACCGCCATCGAATCCAGCCTGACTGGCGAACGCGCCAGGGCGACTGTAACGCAATACCCTCTTCTCGCGCCCATCCGGAACAGCATCCCCGGCCGCGCCGCCAAACTGGAGACAGACCGCTTCGCCGATTTCATGGAACATCATTCCCTTCTCGCCATTCAAGTCGATCCCCTTTCCAAGGCTATCCGCTCCGAACCGGAAACTCACCATACACCGGCCGCAAGCGAAAGGGTGTTCGCCCAATCACTGGCTCCGATCCTCCGGGAACAAGCCATTGCCGCCTATGCCGCAGGCGCAAACCCGACCGGCAAGGCTGATTATTTCAAAACACTTCTGACAACCAACACGACACTTTCCGGCGCCTTCCTGTCCCGATTCAACCGTGAACTCAACACCGGGCTTCCTGTTGCCCGCCAGATCGTGAGCGCGGAACAGTTCACAAAATCCTTCTCCTCCCTGGAAAAACCCTCCATCCTATCCCCCGAGGCATTGCTCGCCCTACAGGACTCCGGGGGTGCGCCCTTGACCAACCTCACGGAGACCTTGAAGCTTTTTGATCTCTCCGATCGTAACAGCAATAAGCTACTCCAGGAAACCGTCAGCCTGATTCTGACGATTGCCAATCAAAAAGCGCAGGAAGGGTACAACGTCCTGACCACACAGTTGGCGCTGGTTCGAAAATTGGAGCAGGATCGTCTCGACAAACTTCGTCAGGACGTCGCCATGAAACGCCCCTTCAAGGAAATCAGAACCGAATGGCAATCCGCTCTGGAAACCCTCTGGGCGGCCGATTCACGAGCCCGGACAACCCCCTACAAGGATCTTCTGGACCTCACCGTGGCCAGCTTGAACAAGGCCGTCCGACAACTCTACGACTCGGTCAAGGACAACCCGAGCACCACGGCAACACCCACAACATCCGAAACACGGCCCAGCACTGAAACCGAGCAGGGAAGGGTCAAGGATTTGCAGCAGAATCCTGCCAAGCCGGAAGACCAAAGCCAGGAGCAACCCAAGGAAGTCCAGCCCCCCACCCCGAAGCCAAGCCCGAAGGGGGGTGGAAGCGAAGGGGCCTCCAATACGGTTCTCAGCCGCACCCGTGTTGACCGCCGGAATGAGCCCGACGGCATCCTTCTGCTGTCCACCGCCAACACCGGCCCCGCCACGGTACGCTTGCTGAGCCAGGCGGGAACCACAACCTGTACTGCCTCATTTGATCCCGGGAAACCGGGTGATGCCGCAACCGCTATTTTCAACGCCATGAAACCACAACTCAAGGTGATGTGGGATCACACCGTTTCAACCTGGCAACAGGAGCACAGCGGATTTGGCATCCTGAAACGCCGAACCCCGCCAAAATTGAAATTGTTTATTGTCATTGAAAGCGACGAGATCCGGCACCGGATGAGCCTTCAGCTCCGGCAACACATTGAGGAAGCCCTTCAGGACTGGTATAAAGGCGGCGAAAAAGGAACCCCTGAGGTTGAGTTGGACTGGAAAGTCGGCCTGACCTTTGAACCGGCACCGCAACAACAGTGAAAATCGTTCTGCATGATCAAGGAGATTGAATTTGCCCCATCGTTCCATGAGCATCAAAGAGGTCGCCACCTATCTACATCTAGCGGCCGCCGATGTTGAAAAACTTGTCCGGGAGCGGGAAATTCCCTGTGAGAAACAGGGAGACCGGGTCACATTCCGCCGTTCCTTCATTGACGCCTGGGCCTCGCAGCGCATCCTCGCCCTATCCACCCCCCGCCTGGCCGAATATCATTCAAAGACATCCTCTAAAGTGGGTGAATTCTCCCCCGATTCCGCCATGATGCCGTCACTGATCATGCCCGAACGGCTCAACCCGGCGTTGACCTCCAAAACCCGTTCATCGGTCCTTCGCGACCTGGTGGCCATGGCCGAAAAAAACGATCTAGTTTCGGATCCCAAGGAACTCCGGAAAATGCTTGAGGAACGGGAAACGCTTTGTTCAACCGCCCTGCCCGGCGG
>CAIZMS010000020.1 GCA_903934155.1 uncultured bacterium
GCAAAGAGCATGACCTGAACGCTACCGTTACTGGCGTAGTCACGGTGGGTCACGGCATTAACAATGGCCTCACGCACCGCTTTCCAGGGAAGTTCGTATTCGACATCGCTTGCGACCTTGCCGTCGCGAGGAATCACAGCCCGCGCAAGCTTGGACATAACAAAGTCAGCCGCCTGATCCACCATCTCAAACAAGTCACCCTTGTAAATGTGATAAGACGGTATCGGCTTACGCACTTCCAAGCCATGGAAATGCATGCACTTGACCTCTGACGTTATCATGAAGCGCTGGGGCTTCTTACCTGTAGCATGACAAGACAAAGACCGAATTCGCGGGACCGATTTCGTGCCCGGCACCTTTGGGGTATTCGTCGAACGTGACTTTCCAGTGGTTCACCTACCACTCCAAGACCGGCACCTACGCCATGGCCTGCCGGTGGCGAGAGGGCGGCCTGAAAGCATGGACCTGCGCGACCAGCGGTTTGTTCCAAGCCAGCACCAGCCTCACCAACCTTTCAATGGCGACGCTCACGGCCTTCGTCCCTGCCCCGGACAGCGGGCTGATTGAGATGGAGTACTGGGTTGTGCCGACGAATGCGCCTGGCGGCGGGACGGCGGGTGGTTACGGGTATGTCCGGGGCATGAAGATTGAGTTTTGGGCAAGGTTTTAGGAGGGCATGAGGATGATAGGGAAACTTGAAGCGATCGTGGCGTGCGGGGCGGCGCTGGGGGCAACCACGGCGGCCGCCCTGCCCGATTCCGAGAGTCTCGACGTGATCGGGCGCTGGCCGTTGGTGGCCATCCTGGGGGCCGTGTGCTGCTTCTGTGTCTGGATCATCTACTGCCAGGGGTGCCAGTTCGGGAAGCGGCTGGACAAGCTGTCGGACGCCATCATGAAGTTGGCGGCCAACCTGAAAGAGCGGCCGTGTATCCGTCACAAGGATAATGACTGAGGGAAAGGATGAAGGTTGAGTTATGAGTAATGAATTGGGCAAGAAGAAGAAGACATGCGGGTGTCGCTGCAAGCGGAACGGGGGCCAGGAGGCGACAGGCGGGGCGACCGGGACCGGACTGAACCGTGCGGCCGAGTATCACCGCATCATCGAATCCTTCGACGTTCTGAGCGTCCCGCGCGATATCCAGGCACTGATCCGGGAAGCCTTGGACTCCAAGAAGTGGGACTGGTTCAAGGATTGCGATGGCTGTACCTGCGTCTCCGAGATGTACTGGCCGACAAAGTACTTCCCGCCGTGCCTACGGCATGACTTCGACTGGCAGACAGGCAACGGCGGATGGGAAGCGAATGCCCGGTTCTACCGGACCCAGCGCGCGTACCGGATGTCGGCCCTGCAGGCCGGCACCCGGTTCATCGGCGTCACGGCCTCGTGGTATGCATGGTTCAAGTGGTGGCAGTAAATGCTGATCAATCGCGATGAATCATCATTTTTAGACTGCTACCTTTATGCTACCCTTTGAATGAACGAATGGTGCGGAATGGATAAGAACGGACGCTTAACACGAAACCCGATATACGAGGAAAAAACCGCATATTTACTATCAAATACGCGGTTTTAAAGTGGTGCCGGAGCACGGACTTGAACCGTGATACCCTTACGGGCGGTAGATTTTGAGTCTAGTGCAGATTGTGTTTTACGCCTATTTTTCATCATTGCTATATTTTTGCTTTACACATTCGCCTTTAGTTATCTATCTTTACGCCAGTTAGAGCAACGAAGAGCTAAAGGGCGAAAACCATGAAAGTAACCAGACTCGGGCATCTGTTCAAGCGTGGAGATACCTATTATGTGGCGTGGCGCGTGGCGGGCAAACTCGTTATGCGTTCGACGGGTGAGACCAACCGGAAATTGGCCGAAACCAAGCGGCGTGAAATCATGGCGCCGTTTGCCGTTGGCAATGACGTCACCGCTCTCCAGAATGTTAAAGCTCACCTGGAGCATAAACAGGGGGCGTTGGCGACGCTGGATGACGAACGCAACCCGCCTCTAACCGTTGGTGAGGCATGGCCCGTGTTCATCGCTTCACAGAACCGGCCTGACACCGGCAAGGCGACGCTGGGTGTCTACGAGCTGACCTGGGGCCGGTATTGGAAGTGGATGAAGGATAACCACCCCACCATTAAATTCATGCGTGATGTCACGCCCGACATCGCGAGCGAGTTCGCCGGTTGGTTGATCAGCGAGGGGCGCAGTCCAAACACCTACAATAAGTACATGAATGTCATGGCTCTTGTTTTCCGGGTCGTCAAGGACAAGGCACGGTTGACGAGCAATCCATGGGATAGCATCCAACGCAAACGGTTGGAGACTCATGGACGCAGAGAATTAACCATCAAGGAACTCCGCAAAGTATGCACAACCGCCACCGGAGATTTGCGCCTCATGGTGGCTATCGGGCTTTACACCGGACTGAGACTGGGCGATTGCGCGACCCTGCGCTGGGTGGAGATTGACCTTGCAAGGGGCCTCATCATGAGAATCCCGAACAAAACGGGGCGACGGAGCCGGAAACCTGTGATGGTGCCGATACATCCAACCTTGCGTGCCCTGCTTGAAGAGATTCCTGATGCGGACAAGGAGGAATACGTCCTGCCCAGGATTGCTTCAGACTATGCCCGGCACCACAGTTATGTGACAGATCGAATCCAGGCACTCTTCAAAAAGTGTAAAATACAGACGACGCGGGCCATTGAAGGCCGGAAAATGGCGCAAGTAGAAGTCGGCTTTCACTCACTCCGGCATTCATTTGTCTCCCTATGCCGGGAAGCCAATGCACCGCTGTCGGTTGTTGAAGCGATTGTGGGGCACAGTAATCCCGCCATGACGCGGCATTACACCCACACCAGCGAAGCGGCTGCATTGTCGGCAGTTTCCTCCCTGCCGTCCATTATGTCTGAGGAGGAACCCAAGGCCCTCCCCCCGGCACCAGCGCCTCGCCTGGTGGATGCTGATGCCGTTCTGGCTATATTTGAGGGGGCAAATTCAAAGAACTGGCAATCCAAGTTGGCTGAATTGCATGTTTTGGTTGAAAAGACAACCAAGGCCGGAACTCCCTGACATGTTTCTTGTCCGTGCGGGATTGGTTTTCTGTTGTATCCTGGGGCAGTGGTATCGACCTGATCCGGAATGCCTGCAAAGAAAGCGGATCCCCTGCCCCGCTGTTCCGCTGGGATAATTGCTTGTGGGTGGAGTTTCCATTCCCTGCTGAACCCAAGGGAAAAATGGTTGGGGGGACTGCCCAAGAAACTACCCAAGAAACCACCCAAGAACAAATCCTGCGATTGCTGAGAATACAGCCCTCTATTACGCGGAAAGAATTGGCTGAAAAGATTGGCCTCAGCTCAGACGGCATCAAGTATCACTTGGCAAAATTGAAATCAATTGGAGTCATCCGACACACGGGTTCGACCAAAGCGGGGCGCTGGGAAGTGCTGAAATAACTGCTATCAGCCGACGTCCCGCTGGAGTTTGTCCGAGTTCCATTGATTCGCCCTTGTTGCGTGTTCACGATTATAGACGCGTTCATGATGACGTGAACATGACTTGTTTCGTGAACATTGGCGGGTTGTTACCGGGTAGAAAATCTTAACTCCGCTCGCCAATCAAATGTAGTGACTAAATCTCAGAGGCGGCACACCGGAGATCGGCCCGCTGGTCAGCACCTCGCCTAAGCGCAACGGTTGCGTGAAAAAGCAAAAAGTAATTTGACGGTTCTTTCGGCGGGTTTTGTCATGATGACGATCCTTTATGAATACGATTTACGTGACTGATGTTCATAGTGCGTATTCCGGCGGCGGCCGGACACCCATTCCGATTTGAGCCGGACA
>CAIZMS010000021.1 GCA_903934155.1 uncultured bacterium
TCACTCAGAACGCGTTGGCCGACAACACCTACATGAGTTATATCCGCGATCATTACGATTATTCGCGGCCAAAAAATGACGGCCCGTTTCAGAAACTGCTGCATCGCGACCATACGTACCCCGTCCAGCCGATCTACATTCCGAGCGGCGAGGACAACAATCGGGCGTTCCAGGAATATGTCCGCGATGTGCAGACCGGCAAGATCCCCGCCAGCGCCGACATCAAGATCGAGAACGGACGCGTCAGCGTCCAGGGCGTCGGTGGCGTGATGACCATCAACGGCATCCTGGCCCGCTGGATTTTCGACAAAAACAAGGACAAGCATTCGTTCTACATCGAGGAAAGCTATGTCATTCCCTGGATGTACGCCTTCATGACCCCCTTCGGCGTGATCATGAAAATCGAGAAGGATCCCGTCCCCGCGCCCCAGGAAAACCCCAAACTCTGGAACGAGATTGTGGCACGAGACCGGACCTACTGGGATAAACTGACAAAGGATTTCCTGGCCCGCGAGGAATTCCGCCGTAACTCGGACGCCAAAAAATCCTTCTCCAAGATGCGTTCCGCCATTGCCGGGCTTTACACGGCACGAGGAATGATCGGCGAGGCCGAATACGCCTTCAAACAATCCCGTGAGCTCTGCCCGGAAAGCCCGGAGGCCTGCTTCCGCCTTTCCGACCTCTACATGCGCCAGCAGCGTTTTGAAGAGGCGGGGAAAGTCATGGAGGAATATCTTGTCCTAGATCCCTACAACCGGAATGCGGCGAACTTCCTGTCTGCCATCCGCGGCTCCACCCAGGACAATGCCCGCCGCAAGGAACTCGAAGCGGAAATGAGCAAGGGGAAACTCGATTTCGGGCGCGCCATGGAACTGGCGGGGATCTACCTGAAGCTGGGAATGGAGGGCCAGTTCCAGGGCTTGACTCGAAGCCTGGTGGACAGCCCTACCCTGCCGCCGGAAGCCTGCCTGGCTGTCTCAAAGTTTTTTGAAGCCAACAAACGATGGGATCTGCGCGTGTATGCTCTTCAAAAATACCTGACCCGCGACCCCAGTGCCTTCAAAAGCTGGATCGACCTTGCCTACACCCAATTGATCCTCAACAAACCGCAGGAGGCTTTTGCCTCGATGAAACGGGCCATTGATGTCGGCGGTGAAGTCGCCCGAAGCTTGCTCCGCGAGGATCCCCGGTTCGCGCCCCTGCGCGAAGCCGAGCCCTTCAAGGCACTCGTCCCGCCTGCGAAAAAAACAGCAATGGGCGATTTCCCCATCATGAATCCTGGAATGTAATCATGAAAAAAGCCCTCATCATGTTGATTCTGACCACGGGGGTGAGCCTTCAGGCCTCATCCTTGCCGAGGGCTCAGGTTGCGGGAGATTCCAAGTGGGTGATCCATCTGGACATGGAGCAATTTGCCCCGTCACAAACCTGTCGACTCTTACTGAGCGGCCGGAATGGGGCCAAGTCGTTCCAAACCATGCTGAATCATTACCGTACCCTGTTGGGGGTCGATCCCTTGAAAGATCTGACTGCCATTACCCTGTATGGCCGTGAGGTCACAGGTAACCGGGGCACCGCCTTGATCAGCGGATCGCTCAATCCCAAAACCATCACAAAACAGTTCAGCACCTACCCGCAGTACGCGACCAAAACCTACGGGAAACTGAACCTGCAAACCTGGATGGACAAGTCGACGGGACGCCCGTTGTGGGCCTGCTTCTACACCACGCGTCTGCTGATTCTGGCCTCTGACGAAAGCTCTATTCTCGATGCCACCGCCACGCTCGGCGGCGCCAAACCAAACCTCGCAACAGGCCGGGCGGTTGTCCTTCCGATGCAAACCGTCCGGGATGGCGCCTTCTTTACGGCGGTAACCAAGGGCTACGCAGGCTCCAATGCGGATCCCATCAAGGCCATGATCCTGAAAAGCACCGACACCGCGACCCTGCAGCTTTTCGAAAAGTCGGGAATGGTGGACGGCACGATCCTGCTCAAGGCGATTTCCCCGGACGCCGCCCTCCAGATTCACCAGGTCCTGAACGGCCTCATGGTCGCCGCAACCCTGAGTGATAGCGACAGCCCCCTCGCTCAATTGGCAGAACTAAGCGACATCTCCCGTAACGACCGGACCGTCGCCCTGAAACTGCATTGCCCCGCCACCGAAGCA
>CAIZMS010000022.1 GCA_903934155.1 uncultured bacterium
CCCAGGCGGTCAATCAGGCCGGGGGCCGTGTCGAGAAAAGTGTAAGCCATTCTGGCGCCGAAGGGCGTTGTCTTTGCGGCGTGGTCGTATAGCACAGCCAGCAGGTCTGTCCGGTCCCGGGCGGCTAATCGTTCTGTAATGCCGGGAATTTTCGCCACGAGTTCCAGGGCGATGTTCCAGTTGTCCTGAGCCATCACGGAAGCCAGATGATAAACAGCCAGTGAGGAAGATATGCCTGCACCTGCTTCCATCATCTTGTCTATCCGGCCGGGGCTTTCTTCAACAGCTCTGATGGAATGAGCCCAGCTAAAACGGGCAATCGCGGCGCCGAAAGCAGCGACCTTGCGCAGGCCTTCAAAGCCGACCCTGTTGATGATGGCCGGGCTTTCCGTGAGGACGCACATGGCCGTCCGGATGTCGATCTGAGCGATGCTGCACGCCAGGGCGGCGGTTTGGGCCAATATCTCAAAATTGTTTTCAGAAACCAGCGCGGGACTGATTTCGATAAAGCGAACGGCAACAGGAGATCCGTAGGGAATCACCTGATTCGCCATGCCGAAAACGTTGAGGACCATTTCCTCGCCGAAAGGGAGAAGTTTAGCAATAATGTCCGGACACTTCTCCAGAAGGACAAGGGCTGCCTGACGATCATTCTCGGCGATTCGGGTGATTGGCGTCAGGATGGAATCGATGCCTTCCTCGCCAAAGCGTTCGATGAGGGGAGAGAAGGTGGCGCCGAAACGGGCCATCAGTTCATATTCCACATGGTCATCAGCCACCCCGGCCCCGACGGCGGGATGGGGTTTTTTGTTTGTATCTTTCAATCGGTCTTGCGGCATGAATCATCCCCGCTAAAAGCTGAAATAGTTTTTAAGGACTTCTTCGATGCTCTTTTTCAGGTCGCTGTCATAGGTTAGCGGCTCGATCATGGTGGCACGCAGGGAATCCTGGACCGGCATACCGCTTTTGAGAAGCATTCCCGCATAGACCAGCTCTCGTGTCGAAACGCCTTCCTCCAGACCCTGATGAATCAGATTGCGTATCCGGTTGGCTGCGCGGACCAGCTTTCCCGACATTTGCTCATCCACACCCGCCTCCCGGCTGACGATTCTGACTTCCAGATCCTCCGTCGGCCAGCCGAGGTTGATCGAAATAAATCGTTGCCGCGTACTGGGCTTCAACTCTTTCAATACACTCTGGTAATTAGGATTATAGCTGATGACCATCATGAATCCTTCCGGGGCATGGAAAATTTTACCTTTCTTTTCCACGGGCAGATAGCGCCGATGGTCCGTCAGGGGGTGAATGACAACCGTTACGTCCTTCCGGGCTTCGACAATTTCATCAAGGTAGGCGATGCCGCCTTCGCGCACAGCCATCAAGAGAGGGCCGTCAATCCATTCCACTTCGTCGCCCTTAATGATGTAGCGGCCGGTCAGGTCATTGGCGCTGAGGTCGTCATGGCAGGCGACGGTATAAAGGGGCCGGTTCAGCCGCCAGGCCATGTGTTCCACCAGCCTTGTCTTGCCGCTTCCGGTGGGACC
>CAIZMS010000023.1 GCA_903934155.1 uncultured bacterium
GTGCGGCAGCGGCTGGCGCTCGGGCAGAG
The DNA here is from genome assembly GCA_903934155.1 of uncultured bacterium. GTDB lineage: Bacteria > Verrucomicrobiota > Kiritimatiellia > CAIKKV01 > CAITUY01 > JAABPW01. The sequence goes on from CAIZMS010000023.1 coordinate 30, forward strand.
GATCATTGTGCGGATGCGGGAACTCGGCCTGGAGCCGGTACAGCAAGGGTATTACGGGATTGTGCCTTCGGACTTCCGCAAGCGGTTCCCAGCGGCCAAAATCCATGCGCAGGGGATCTGGGGATTCGACTTGAAGCGGCCGGATATGCTGGATCCGCTGGATCCGCTCTTCGCGAAGGTGGCGTCGTCTTTCTATCGCGAGCAGAAGAAGCTATTCGGCGAGGCGAAGTTCTTGGCCGCCGACCCGTTTCATGAGGGCGGCAGCACGGAAGGGGTGGATCTGGCGGGCGCGGCGAAGGCCATCTACGGGACGATGAAGGCAGCCTATTTGGAGGTGACGTGGGTATTGCAGTCATGGCAGGTGAATCCGCGTCAACCGATGCTCGATGCGCTGGACAAGAGCAAGTGTCTGGTGCTGGATCTGAATTGCGAGCGCAAGGAGAACTGGCGGGCGCGCCAGGAATTTGGCGGTACGCCGTGGTTGTGGTGCGTCGTGCAGAATTTTGGCGGCAACAGTGGCTTAAATGCCCGCCTTGATTGGGCGGCTTCGGGCGCGGCCAAGGCGTCGCGCGATCCGGTTCAGAGCCATATGGCTGGCATCGGGGGCCTGATGGAAGGGAGTGACACCATGCCCGTACTCTGGGAGCGGTTTTTCGACAATGCCTGGAGCGATGTGCCCGTGCCATTGGCGCCTTGGCTTCGCGATTATACGCGGCGCCGTTATGGCGCGGCGAGCATGGCGGCGGAACAGTCCTGGCGCATCCTGGCGGAGACGGTATATGACGCTCCGGCCTGCAATGAGGAGTTCCCAATCAATTCGGCGGTGTGCGTGAGGCCTTCGTTGGATCCCGGCCAGCGCGCGCGGCTCTGGGCGGATACGAAACAGCCCTACGACACGACTCGGCTCGTGGAGGCGTGGCGGTTATTGCTTGATGCCGCGCCTGAGTGTGGCGATAGCGAGGGTTACCGCTATGATGTGGCCGACGTGGGCAGGCAGGTGCTGGCCGATCTCGGCACGCGGTATCACCACGCCATCGTCAATGCCTTTCAATCAAAGAATCCTGCTCGGTTGCGGCCGCTCAGCGACAAGATGCTCGGCCTCATCCGTGATATGGATCGCCTTGCTGGCACAAGGAAGGAATTCCTGCTAGGGGCGTGGATCGCCGATGCCCGTGCGTGGGGTGTGACTCCGGAGGAAAAGGATTTGTGCGAGCGGAACGCACGGTCCTTGCTAACGGTCTGGTCGGTTCCCGGGAGCAACATCTATGATGTCAACAAGCATGTCGATTACGCCAACCGGCATTGGAATGGTTTGCTTGGGCAATACTACTTCTCACGCTGGAAACTGTGGCTTGACGCTTTGAACGAAGCTGTGGGCAAAGACGTGAAATTTGATCCGGCCCCCGTGCAGAAGCGAATGCAGGATGCCGAATTCGCGTGGACCCGTGCAACCGATCCGGTGTCTAACGAGCCGTCTGGCGACACGATCACCATCGCGAAGGAATTGCTCGCGAAATACGCTGCCGATGGTGTTGAGCGGAATCTTGATGCGCAACAGTCGCGTTAGCCCTTACGCCTTGAAGAGGGGAATTTGAACAGAAGATCGCAAAGGGGAAGAATACATGATATTACCGAAATATACGATGGGTGTGGGAGATCGTTTTGGGCGTGAGGGAAAAGCCCAGTTGGCGGCCTTGCTACGGGCTCGCAAAGAGGGGATCGACGTGTCGCCGGTCTGGAACAAGTCCTTTCGTGAACATTCGATCATTCATACAGCCCCCCCGAGTGTCCGTAAGGCGGCGGCTGAAGCGGTTGAGGCGATGAAGTGGACTCATCCCTATTTCGTGGATGCGGACCATATCAATCTCAAAACCGTTGACGTGTTTATTCCCTCAAGCAATTTCTTCACGTTGGATGTAGCCAGTGCTATCGGCACGGAGGCGGAGCCTGCCGCGATTCAGGCATTTGTGGGGAAATACAGCGGGTGTTGTGGGGAGTTGCATGTTGAGGGCCTTGCGTCGCCCTTGGTCATTTCCACTGACCTTGTGGACCATGTCGCCCGGAAATATCTCTTTGCGGTCCAGGAGGCAGGGCGGATTTATCGCCATATCGAGCGGGAAAAAGGGACGGGGCGGTTTGTGACTGAGGTCTCAATGGATGAAACGATGACCCCGCAGACCCCGTCTGAGCTGTTGCTGATCCTCGCGGCCATTGCGGACGAGGGCATTCCGGCCCAGACGATTGCACCGCGTTTTTCCGGCCGGTTCAACAAGGGGGTGGATTATGTGGGGGACGTTGACCAGTTTGCTCAGGAATTTGAAGCGGATGTGGCGGTGATCCAGTTCGCCTGCCGCCGTTTTATGTTGCCAGAAAACCTGAAGCTGAGCGTTCATTCCGGGAGTGACAAATTCAGGATCTATGGACCGATCAGGGCTATGTTGAAGAAGACGGGGGCTGGGCTGCACCTGAAGACCGCCGGCACGACCTGGCTGGAGGAAGTGGTTGGATTGGCGGAAGCCGGGGGCGACGGGCTTGCTATCGCCAAGGAGGTCTATACGGTAGCAATGGGGCGGTTCGATGAACTTTGCGGGCCTTATGCCGAAGTTATCAATATCGACAAGAATGCCCTGCCTTCGGTCGAGCAAGTTGCGAAATGGGATAGTGCAGCCTTCGTCGCGGCATTGCGCCATGACCAGTCTGTTGCAGGCTACAATCCCAACCTCAGGCAGTTGCTGCATGTGGGGTATAAAGTGGCGGCTGAGATGGGCGCCAGATATTTGGACGCTTTGGATGTCTACCGGGAGAACGTGGCGCACAATGTTGAAGCGAACCTCTATGAGCGGCATGTTATGCGAGTGTTTCCCGGACAGGTTCGGTGAGTTTTAGTTGGCCGCGCGAATTGATATGGCAAGGGAGACGGCCGGAGTATTTTTAAATGATGCGTGATGCCGTGCTCCGGCACCACTTTAAATTTGCCAGTCAACCCGGCGTCTGGGATGGGGGGCCGACCCGTTCCGAGATCCATGTGGAAAGGGTTTTTCCATTCTGCAGGATTTCGGCAGGAATTGTGATGTGATCCCGGGCGGCAAGGAAGGTTGCGTATTTAATCTGGGCTTCGCTGGGCCCCCCGTTGATTCCCCTGACGGGTGGGTTGGCATAGCCCATCTTGTTGTGAACCGCCTTGCAAAACCGTTGCCAGGTCTCCTTGTTTTCGACAACCTGGTCCAGAATGGCCTCCATTTTGCTGGTGAGTTCATAGTCGATTACCCAGGAATGCTGTTCCCTCAGATAGTCAATCAGGGTTTCGCCCCGGGGCAGGGGGACGACCTTTCCTTTTTCCTCCCCGACATAACCGCGGTCGCTGATGTTCTTGGTGATCGAGGCGTAAGTGGAGGGGCGTCCAATGCCCAGTCGTTCCAGTTCCTTCACCAGTGATCCCAGGGTGAACCGGCCCGGCGGTTTTGTTTTTTTCTCGTCCAGGGTTTCCTTGTCCTTGGGTACCCGCTCTCCCAAGGCGATGGGAGGAAGTGTCTGAACCTTTTCCTCCTCACCCTTGTCGGCCTTGCGCTCTTTTTCTTCGTCAACCTCAGCGTACACCTTGAGAAATCCATCAAATTTCAAAACCCGGCCGTTGGCCTTGAATTTTTCGCCGACAACATCAAAAAGCAGAAGGGTGGAGTCGTAGCGGGCTGACGCCATCTGGCTTGCCACGGCCCGGCGGTAGATCAACTCATAGAGCCGGGCATGGTCGGTGGAGAGTTGTTCCTTTTCGATCCGGGCGGCAAGCTCGTTTGCCGGATGCATATGGGTGGGCCGGATGCCTTCATGGGCCTCGGCCTGGGAATTCTTTGATTTGAACAGGTTGGGCTTGGGCGGGACATACTCGGCCCCGAAGGTGGTTCCGGCGTAGTCCCGGATCCGGGTCACAAAAGCCTCGTCCATCCGGACGGAATCGGTCCGGTGATAGGTCGTCAGTCCATGGTCAAATAGAGCCTGGGCCAGTTTCATGGTCTGTTCGGGGCTGAATTTAAGGCGTGCCGCGGCCGCCGCCTGAAGATCAACCGTTGTGAAGGGAGGCTTGGGTGACTGCCGGGTTTCTTTCTGGTCGACCTTTTCTGTTACGGCATGGGTTTCCGTCTGGATTGCGCTCACGATCGCCTGGGCGTCGGCTTGTTTGTCGAACTTCCCCTTGATGTGGGTCGCCAAAAAGGTTGTTCCATTTTTGTTGAGATGAATATTCAGGATCCAGTACAGGGAATTCTTGAATCCCCGGATTTCGCGCTCCCGATCCACGACCAGGCGAACGGCGGGGGATTGCACCCGTCCAACGCTGAAGGTGTTGTGGAGGCGTCGGCTGGCCAGGGGGGAGAGGATATACCCTACCAGCCGATCCCCGACCCTGCGCCCGAGAAAGGCCTGATAGAGGCCCTCGTTGGTCTGTTCAAAGCGAACCGCTTTGGCCAGGGATTCCTTGAGCCCTTTTTCCGTGACCTCGTAAATCTCCATGCGGAGGCATTCCTTGGCAACGGACTTGACCTCGTCATAGATATGGCGGCTGATGGCGTAGCCTTCCCGATCCGGGTCACCCGCCAGCATCACGGTTTCGTCCTTTGCCGCCGCCCGCAACTGATCCGGAAGGTGGGTCTTTTTTTCATTCACCACGAAGGTGGGTTCGTAGGTCTTGAGGTCCACTCCGATGACGGAATTGGGCAGATCCTTGAAGTGTCCGACCGTGGACAGGGTTTTCACACGGAGGATCGACTGGATCTTTTTGGCCTTGGTTGGCGATTCAACGATAATAAGCATGGATGGCGATGCCCTTTTTATTTACCCAACCCCCACAGGTTCCACACTGTGGACACACAAGACAAGTTCAAAACAAGAGGTGTGTTGTATTTTTAAGCGTTTGGTACATTATTGAGGTGGATGGGGCAATTTACTAAACTTCCCCGAAAACGAGGTGAAAAATGAAAACGATGATGAAAGCTTGCGGAATGATGGTGTCGGTTGCGCTGGCCGGATCGGTTGCGCTGGCGGAGCCCTACAGGGGGGATTATCATGGGAACAGGGGTGGCGGGCATGACCGCGGCGGACGTAGCTATCATGGTTATGAGGATGGGGGGCGGCATTACGGATATTCCCGTGACAGTCGGGGGAATCTGATTTTCGGGCTTGTGGGTATTGGGTTGGCCGCGGCTATTGTTTCAACGATGGAACGCCCCACGGTGTATGTGCAGTCAGCTCCTGTTGTCTATGAAACACCCCGGGTGGTTTATGTGCAGCCTCAGCCCCAGGTGGTTCAGCAAGTTGCGGTGGTTCAGCAGCCGGTTCAGGTTGTGTCCCCTCAACCGATCATTATGACCATCAACATCCAGAACTCCAACGGTTCGTTTACTCCCGTAACCCTGCGTCAGGTCGGAGCCCAGTGGGTCGGGCCCAAGGGTGAGTACTATGACGGGGTGCCTTCCGTGGGCCAGTTACGCCCCATGTATGGATTTTAAGGAAGAGGGTCATTATGGATGATACTCCTGAGCCCGATGAGAATTTCAATGACAGGGAGATGACCATCACCCTGACGCACCGGGGTGATGCCCCCTTCCTTGAGGAGAAACGGCGCGCCATTCTGCAATTCAGGGATAATGCCAGGGAATTGCCCTTTTCGCTGGATATTCCCCAGGTCGTGATCGGCCGTTCCAAGGAGGCTGACCTTTGCGTGAACGATCATTACATGTCGGGGAAGCATGCCCGCGTCCTGGTTATTCATAATTTCTACTATCTCGAGGATCTCAACAGCCGGAACGGGACAACGGTTAACGGGAAGAAAGTCACCTTTATGCGCCTGGCGCATCAGGATGTGATTCAGATTGGCCAGACGGCTTTCCGGTTTCTCCAGATGGATGCGATTGATGGAAATTATATCAAAAGACTGAACCTGCAAGCGGTGCAGTCCCTCGCCCTCGCGGTGGAAGCCAAGGATCCCTATACCAAGGGACATTCCGAGCGGGTGGCGGAAATTTCCGAGCATTTGGCCTCCGTCATGGGGCTGCCGTCCACCCATCTCGAGCGGATCCGGATTGCGGGCGTCCTGCATGACATCGGAAAGATCGGTGTGCCGGAATCGGTGTTGCTGAAAACAGGAAAACTGGATCCTTTTGAGCTTGAGCTGATTCGAAAACATCCTGTTGACGGGCAGAATATTTTGCGCCCGCTCAATTTTCTCGGCGACATCCTGCCGGCCGTCTACCACCACCATGAGCGGTTTGATGGGGGTGGATATCCAACGGGACTGGCGGGAGAGGCGATTCCGCTTTGGGCTCGAATTGTCCAGGTCGCCGACACCTATGATGCCATGACCAGTGACCGACCGTATCGGAAGGCGTTGTCGAAGGAGGAGGCGGCTCGCGAAATAGTCCGGTGTTCAGGAACGCAGTGTGATCCCGCTGTCGCCAAGGCCATGGGCGAAATTCTGGCTCCGGGTAAACCGGGTTGACAGAGGGCCTTGTTTTTCATGAAGACCATTCCTGAACAGAGCGATGGGGTCGGAGTGGAGGAGCTTTTTCACCGCCTTGAGGATAAAACGATGCGGAGCGGGGTGATCCGGATTGTTTTGGGAAAGTATCGCGGGGCGGATCCCGAGTTGCAAAAAATCGTGATCCGGCCGGTCATTATCCGGGCTCAGGAATGCCTGTCGTTCGTCTATCGGTACTCAACCCGCGATGTGACCCGGAATTTTCCGGTTCCGGAGGGGATTGTTGAGATCCGGGGTCTTCTGGGCGGGGAGTTTAAAAGCGCCCATTTGTTTTCCATGACGGAAACCATCCAGGCGGAAGTGACCCGGAAGGGAGTCTGCCGCGTAAGTATCAGCAGGGCGATGGAGGCGGCCCCCGATCCCGCCCATGATCACGCCAAGGAGCGACTGATTGATCCGGCACGTCCCTTTCTGGCCGAGTTGGGGATTACCCATGGGCATCACCAGGTCCTTCCGTCCATGTCCCGGAAATGGAAGCAGATTAACGTGTTTATCAGCCTGTTTCAGGGAGCTCTGCTGGCGTCCCGGATTGACCGGGCCAAGCCGGTTTCCGTGGTTGATTTCGGCTCAGGCAAGGGATACCTGACCTTTGCCGTGTATGATTACCTCACGGCGACTCTGGGGCTTGAGGCCCGGGTGATGGGCGTTGAGCGACGAAATGATCTGGTGGAATTTTGCCGTGGGGTGGCCCGGAAACTCGGGATGAGTGGAATGGCCTTTCATACGGGGGATGTGACGGATTATGAGCCGGAATCGCTCCAGGTCATGATCGCGTTGCATGCCTGCGATACCGCCACGGATCTGGCTCTCGCCATGGGCATCCGGGGTGGGGCGGAGATCCTGCTGTGCGCACCGTGTTGCCATAAGGAGATTCGTCCCCAGATGATCAGTCCCACGGTTCTTGAACCTGTGCTCCAGTCCGGTATCCATCTCGGGCAGGAAGCTGAGATGGTCACGGATACGCTACGGGCGCTTTGGTTGGAGGCGTCCGGGTATGAGGCCCAGGTGTTTGAATTCATTTCCCTGGAACATACCAGCAAGAACAAAATGATACTGGCTGTGAAGCGCGCTTATCCCGTGGATCCCGCGCCCATTCTGAAAAAAATTCAGGCCTTGAAGGCGTTTTACGGAATCACGGCCCACACCCTGGAACAACGCTTGGCCGGATAGCGTTTACGGGAGAGGGATGCGGGTGCCGGTTCGGGATCGGAATTGCAGGGAATCCCGGTATCCCGTCTCTTTTGCAAGCTGAAGCGCCTTTACGAAGTCGTAGCCAACCTCCTTAGGGGCGTGGGCGTCTGATCCGAAGGTGATCGGAATGGCCCGTTCATTGGCCAGGCTCAGGACGATGGGGGACGGATAGGCTTCGCCGACTTCCCGGCGCCAGCCTGAGGTGTTGATTTCAATGCCCATGCCGCTTTTGGCAACATGATCCAGAATCGGCTGAACCAGTTCCTTCATATCCCGGTCACGCAGGCGGTGCCCGAATTTTTTCGGCAGGTCAAAATGCCCGATGACATCAAACAGGCGGGTGTCGACCAGAGCCTTGAGTAAATTGAAATATTCTTTCCAGACCCCCTTGAGATCCACTGATTCCCAGGTTTTCCGGTAGTCCGGGTTGTCGAACCCCCAGTCCTTGATGTAGTGAACCGAGCCCAGTACGAGGTCAAGTGGTTGCTCGGGCAGGAAGGATCCAAGAAATGACTCACAGCCCGGAAAGAAATCAGCCTCAATTCCTAGAAAAATCGTCGGCTGGGTGTCATCCTGCAGGGAACGGATAAGATCGTAATAGGCGGGGATTTCATCGACCGACATGCGGTGTTTGGAATCATAGCCGGACGGTTCGGGGCAGTGGTCGGTGAAGCACATTTCCCGGATGCCGCGCTCCAGGGCGGCTTGCTTGAACTCTTGCGGGGTTCCCTCGGCGTGTTTGCAGAGGGTGGTGTGCATGTGGTAGTCGGCGGGAAGTCTGACGGGTTGTGTGTCGTTATTCATGATGATGTTCTGCTCTGAAAGGGAGGCAGAATACAAAAGACAGGGAAAGTTCACAAGGCCAGACCTTGATTCCCGAGCCCCGGAATGTTAATGGTCACTCAGGAATCCATGAAAGACCTCAAACACTCCCTTGAGAGGCTGTATGCCCTGCGAACCTTCGGGATCAAGCCCGGCCTTGAAACCACGGTGGCGCTACTTGACCGGCTGGGTAATCCCCAGCATGCTTTTGCCGCGATTCATGTGGCGGGCACAAACGGTAAGGGATCCGTGTGCGCCATGCTGGAATCCGTATTGCGAAAAACAGGCCTTCGAGTCGGTCTTTATACCTCGCCCCACCTGATTCGCTTTAATGAGCGGATTCGCGTAAACGGAATCGAAATCGACGATGATGCCCTGGCGACCTTGTTTGAGGATATGGAGCCCCATGCCGCCGCCGTGGCCGCTACCGGACGCGAGGCAACATTCTTCGAGTTTACCACGGCACTGGCGTTCGACTATTTCCGCCGCCAGAAGGTCCAGGTGGCGGTGGTGGAAACCGGACTGGGCGGGCGGCTCGATTCCACGAACGTGCTCACGCCCCTGATTTCGGTCATTACCCGGATCGGGATGGAACATACCGATTATCTCGGCAATACCCTGGCGGCGATTGCCGGCGAAAAGGCCGGAATCATCAAGGCGGGTCGCCCGATCGTATGCGGTGCGACGCCTGATGAGGCGCTGGACATCATTCGAAAAACGGCGAAAGCCAGACGATCCCCGTTTATCCATGTTCCGGATTCAATTGCAGTGCGACGTATCGCGCAGGATCTGGCCGGCCAGAAGGTTTCGATTGCCGGGGGGGATGTTCACTACGGTCCTGTCACTCTGAAGCTTTTGGGCAAGCACCAGCTCGAGAATTGCGCCACTGCTGTGGCGGCACTGGAGTCGCTCGTCACCTGTAGTCCGCTGGCCATTTCCCCTGAAATGATGCGGGCGGGACTTTCGGAGGCGGTATGGCCCGGACGGCTGGATCTGCTTTCGCATGAGCCGCCGGTAATCCTCGATGGCGCCCATAACCCGGATGGCGCACGAACCCTGGCCCTCGCCCTGCATGAATTGTTCAGGAAGAAGAAAGTCGCCCTGGTCTGGGGGATGTGCGCCGACAAGGATGCCCTCGGATTTGCCAAAGCGCTCGGAGCCACGGTGAAACGGTGCTGGACCGTTCCCCTCGAAACCGAGCGCAGTCTGGCCCCTGAGAAACTTCTGCAGATTGCCCAGACCGAGGGATGGCAGGCCGTGACAGCCACCCTTCCTGAGGCCCTGGAACAGGCTAGCGCCTGGGCCCGGGAAAACGATGGCATTGTGTGCATTGCCGGTTCCTTGTTTCTCGCCGGAGAAGTCTTGAAGTCCTTGGAGTGTTCTCATGAAAAATAAAAAATCCATTGAGATCCTAGTGCGAGGGGTGTGTGTCCATAACGGGAAACTCCTGGTTTGCCAGAGCAAGGATGCTACGAACACTTATCTGCCCGGGGGGCATGTGGAATGGCGGGAGAAAGCCATGGAAGGGCTCAGGCGTGAAATCGCGGAAGAACTTGGGGTCAGGGCGGTGGTTCGGGAATTTCTCGGGGCGGTGGAAAACACCTTCATTCAGAAAGGAAAACACCACTGCGAGATCAACCTCATGTTCCGGATGGAAATTCCGGCCTTGTCCTCGGAGCGGAAGCCGGAGGCCTGTGAGTCTTGGATTTCCTTTAAATGGATTCCGTTGTCCGCGCTTGGTCGAAACCATCTCGAGCCACGGCCCCTGTGGAAACTGGTTCCAGAATGGGTGAAGAACCGCTCCAAAATCCTGCGCTGGGGAAGCACGATGGGTCAGGGTCGGGACACGGAGATTCTGTAAAACCGTAACGGCACGGCGGTCGGGTCGGTGAAGGACATGACGCCGCGAGGTGGTTGTCGTCGGCTTTTCTTGAATGCAGTCTGAAAAATAAGGCAGAGAGATGTTCTTTGTGGATATTTTGTCGTGTCAGTGCTTGCCCGGATCTATAGTTGATTCTGCTCGTTTGGTGGTGAGTGAAAAAATAAAGGATCTATCATTGGCTGCCGAAAGTGGTGCCCAGTAGTAATTGGGGATTTTGGGAAGTCGCTGTATTTCAATGGATGTTTCTTGGTTTGATGCGAATAGGGCATATACGGGTCTTTTGTCAGCGATTCCTTTTTGAGCAAGTTCCTTGGCTTCTTTTGTGCCATATTTCCAAATATGGCTGTGCTGAAACAGATGTTGGCTGTCAAGTGGTGCTGCCGAAAACCCGACAGGTAGTATTGCGTTGAGAAACACCGGATTGATTGTGGATAGCACGATCCCTGGTCTGTTCTCTGCCAAGGCGAGCAATTCGTGGGCCGCCATGAAGTTGACGGCTTTCCGGGGTTGGTCGTGAGGGGCCAAACTTAGGGCATCCGTCCATTGACTTCGCCAGGCCTTTTTGGGGTATCCACTCTGTGATGGATACCCGGTTATTGCGAGTAGAAATAAGGCCGCCATAATCGGAAGAATGTATTTCTTTCGGGAAAGGGCTTGATCTGCCAGCAACGCTGGTAACGTTGCGAGCGGCGCAAGCAGCACGATGAACGGCAAATACATCCGGCCATCGTTGTAATAAAACATCATCGTTCCTGCGAGGTAGCAGACCCAGGGCAAACCGGCGCAAAAGATGAATTTCCAGGATCGCAAAAACAAGCATCCGATCAGTGCAAGTGCGATGTAAGCGGGTGTGAAATGCGTTCCCGTCCCGAATAAATTGGCTACTGTAAATGTGTCGGATAACTGGAACAGTTCACGCAGCAAGCTGAGCGCTCCTGGCCAGATGTTCCGGCCGGAAAAGGCCGCTCCAAGAGCCACTATGTCTGGAACCCAAAAGTCATAACCTGTCCTTAGGGGATGGCCGAATTGGATGGTATTTATGATGAAAATCGGGCTCGCGCAAAATGCGAAAAATAACAAGATTCCGGAGCAATGCAGCAGCCATGGTAGCCGCTTGTCCTGTTCGCCAATCCAAGCCATAGTTAGCAAAATGGGGCCAAAAAAAACCAGCTGCATTCGGATGTTCACCGCCAATCCGAGAAATAAGGCGCACAGATAGACCCAACCCCTCCGTTGTTGGTTCAATCCGAGGAATGCAGCCATAAAGGCAAGGCAAATCAATGTAATCCCACTCATTTCACTCAGGGGTGCCCGGCAATAATTGACAAATCCCGGCAAGGTGGCCAACAGCAGTGTAGTCAAACCCGCCCCCAGCGGTTCGCCACGTCTCCAGTAAAATATCCAGACAGAACATAAAAGGAGCAGTCCCATTGACTGGCTCGTGCGAAAAGGAGCGAGTATTTGCTGCTTTTCGGGGAGGATTTTGAGCCAGGGCAACATCAGGACTGAATATCCAGGCGGATACCTTGACGGTAGCAATTCGTGGCCGATTCGAATTTTAGGCGGCCCGCCGCATTTCATCGAACGGGCCATGGCATAATATTCGGAGGCGTCAGAATCCGGCGGCAGATCGATCAAACTTGTCTTCAAGTAGTCGATTTTGAGCACTGAACAATAAAAGAAGGCAAACGCCACGATACTCAGGAGCAATCCAGCCCATTCGGGCCATCCGAAGCGTTGCCAGCCGGTCAGCCAGGAATCGGTTCCGCTTTTGCAAACATTGATCACCGAGGCGCCTCCGCAGGGAGAGGGAGGGACCACGCGTCGGGCCAAGGTCTTTTTATAGCGGTCAAATACACCAATGCCTCTTTTTTGTAAATTCTTCGTAATTATGGGGGGAGCAGGGACAAAGGCAATCGGAATCGAATTGGTCGATTGCCGATGGAGGGCATCCCTGTTTTCCTTTCTTGATTAGCGTGGATCAGCGCAGACTTAATGGTGGTGAAGTCCCTCTTCTCCCGCTCTCCTCGCAACAACCACCAGCGACAGGCCTGTCCATGGCAGGATCGGGTCCACCACCTTAAATACAGGAACGAGGGCATTGAACAACTTCATCTGTACCCGGCCCAGCGACTTGCGCCGCCAGACTTTCCCGTTCAGCCACCACCCCAGCACCCCGGGTTTGTTCATGCTAAAAGCCGTCTCCACGGCGAACCCCTCCCGGTTCAGGAGCGCCACCAGGCCCTTCTTCACATAGCGCCGTCGGTGCTCCAGGGCCTTATCCATGCTCCCGTAAAGCCACCGTCCGGCAGGCACCACCAACACCAGCCGCCCACCCTCCTTCAGCACCGTCCTCATGTTCCGCAACGCCCCCGCATCATCCTCGATATGCTCCAGCACATTCGAGCAGAGAACAGAGTCAACGGGAAGGAAACTCCACAGGTCATCATCCGGCAAAACCGCAAAAGAGGTTTGAACAGAAGCTCGCGAAGAGCGCGAAGCGGGATTGTTTTCCGAGCCTTCGGCGGTAAATACCATTTCCGCCTTTGCGTTCTTTCCTTCAAATTTCTTTTTTCCCGCGAATGGCGGGCTAACCGTCACATCCCACTGGCGCACCTCGACATTACTCCGGCCGCCGAAGGCATTCTGAAGCAACCGCACATACTCCGGATCCGGCTCGGTGGCGATAATGCGCTCCTTGTGCAGGAGAGCCCGGATATTGTTCCCGATCCCCGCGCCGACCTCGAGGACCGTCCCTGTGAGATAGCCATCCAGCTTTTTCGTCAGCCACTGCGTGAAACGCGTCGCCAGTTCCATATCGCGAAGGATCGCCTCCCCATAACGCTCATTATACAGGTCATCAATGACCTTGTACTTGAGCATGACTCCCAGGGCGACAAAGGCGTCCTTCAGTCCGATCTTCTTGCCTTCCGCATAGGTGCGCCCCGCATAACTGATTGGGACTTCATAGATCGCCAACTTGCGCTTGGCGACCTTGGCCGTGATTTCCGGCTCAATACCAAACCCGTTGGAGCGGATGGGCATCGTCTTGAGCACGCTCATCCGGAACATCTTGTAGCAGGTTTCCATGTCGGTCAGGTTCAGGTCAGTCAGCATATTCGACGTGAGGGTCAGGATGTGATTTCCAAGGCTGTGCCAGAAATAGAGGACGCGGCGGTATTCGGATGTGGCGAACCGGGAACCGTAGACTACATCCGCCCCCTTCTCCAGAATGGGACGGAGCAGCCTCCCGTATTCATTCGGATCGTATTCCAAGTCGGCATCCTGAAAAATCCCGATGTCGCCCCGCGCCTCCCGGATGGCGGTCCGGATAGCCGCTCCCTTGCCTTGATTCCGCTCATGGAACACCGGACGGATCCTCGGGTCGGCCGCCGCCCGTCTGGTGAGGATATCCCGCGAACCGTCCGTCGAGCCGTCATCCACTGCCACAATTTCCAGCCCAGTCATCTGCGCCGGCAGGGTCACTGCCAACACCCGGGTGAGGATTTCATCAAGCGTCACACGCTCGTTATAAACAGGCATCAATACTGATAAAAACATGAGCACTCCTTTGGTGAAGAGAGGACTTCAACTGATCTTTACTGATTTACGCTAATCCGAAAGTCCGGAGAAGAGAAAACAACTTTCTTTTGGGTAGTGCCGTTAGATGACACACCCTTTTTTCTACACTGGGCGGCATGGTGGATCAAGTCTATCGTGCCCGCACGCCCAAGGCCTCGCCTCTCTGGCAGTGCCTCACTCGGCATTTTGATGCGTTTCTCAAGGATTACGAGGAGCGCTACCACCCCCGCTACGGTTTCCTGCGCCCGATCATTCCCGAGGTGGTGAACAAGTTCCTCGATTGAGGTGACGTGGAGTACGGGTTTTCCAGAGTTCGGTGTGCCCCCTGCAAGCACGAGCACCTCCAGAAAAGCGATTTCTTATTCATTCCATTCATTTGGGTCAGGGTCTGGACACGGAGATTCTGTAAAACCGTAAGGGCACGGAGGTCGGGTCGGTGAAGGACATGACGCCGTTGGTTCCGGGGAGATTGACGCATCCGGGCAGGAGTGACCAGGGTGAACCGGAAGTCAGTTGGTCATTAAACGAAATCGAATAGTGGCGATTCGAGAGACCGGCCCACTGGATCACAAAACCGGCTTCATTTCCGATTCGGGTGCCAGCGGCCCCCAGCCGGAAAAGGCTGGACGCTTGGGAGGCGTCCGTTCCGGCAATATCCTCGTTGGCATTGGAGACGCCGTCATGATCCCAGTCGCCCTCCGGCGACAAGGCCAGGAAGGAGATTTTAGCCGCCTGGCCGATCCAGCCCATTTTGTCTCTGGCCCAGACATAAGCGGTATTTGTTTGGTTCATGGACAGGGTTCCGAACACACCGGTCGTGGTTCTTTGCCAGGCGCCATTGGTGGTTCCGCCACCATTCTGGAGGGACAGATAATAGCCATCAATTCCGGTTCCGCTGTCTGTAAATCCGCTCCAGGAGCCGGTGATCGAATTGACCCCGATGCAATAATTGCCGAAGGGGCTCAGGGTTAGGGATAGTACGGCACCGGCAGGGGAGGGGGGATTGGCGTCAATCCAGTAAGGCCCCTTGCAGGCCACTTCGCTGAGGTTGCCAAAGTTATCCTGCGCCCGAACCCAGGCCCAGATGTTGGTGCCATCGCCCGGGGAGGAAATGGTGGCCTTTCGGTTTGTGGTCGTGCCCGAAGGATCCAGAGACAGGCTTTTGCTCCATGCGCCATAAAAGTAGTTTTTCAGGCCAATTCCGCTTCCATCAGTCACATGATTCCAATTCAAAATGAGCGACGGGTTTTTTGACCACCCGGCGATGGTATGGGTGTTGATGATGAGATTAGTGGGGGTGGGCGGCGCTTCGTTGTCCACCATGAAGGGTTGACTGGTGACCCAGCTTCCCCAGAAGAGGCCATCCCAGGTTCGGCCACGAACCAGAGTGTTCGAGGCGGCTAGCCAACCGCATCCGGAGGTTTGCGAATTCCAGATCGCGCTGACGGCATTGGTGATGAGGCCCGAATCGAGGCGTGTTATGAGATTTGAAATCGAGGCGTATTGGGCGTTATCAAACCAGGCGCTCCCTGAATCGGCATGGACGGCGGTGAGCCAGAGATTGCTCCAGGGGCCGCCCTCGGAGATGCTCCATTCACAGGCCAGTTGACAGGTGTCGCCGTCCGCATCATGGAGTTGATTGACGAGAGTTACCAGCCCGGCTCCGTTGGTGGAGGTCTGGGCGGCGGACAGCCAGGTGAGTGTTGCCGGTGAGCGGACGGTCATCCGGACCGGAATGACGGTATACGGGTTCACGGGATCATTTCCGGAGACAAGCAGTGTCGACTGGCGTTCGCCGGTGGGAATGCCGGTGCTGTCCAGGATGACAACCGGTGTCACGGCCTGGCTGTTCGGGGGAGCCGTGAGCAGGTTGGTCGCCAGCGATAGCCAGGATTGGGGCTCACCAAACGGAGAAATCACGATATCGTCAAGATACCAGCCTTCCTCTTCCGTGTTGTTGTCGGATCCAAAATGAAACCGAATAATCGCGACCGAGCCCGTGAAGGCCGCGAGATTGAATACCGCCTGGCTCCATGATCCTGCTCCGGCGAAGCAGGGGGTGAGATCCGGCCAGGGTGACACCATGGAGCCTGCGACAAAGTAGCCCGTGATGAGGTTTGGATAACCGCCAATGGGGGCAATTTGCTGGAAGGTCGTGCCAAAATTTGTGGAGATTTCAACGATGCCTCCGTCCCAGCAGCCGTTATATCGCCAACCAGCCCGGACATTCACATCCAATTCACATTTGATCCAGTGGCGGAATGAAAGTTGTGCGCCGGGAGGCAGAAAAACAGGGAGCGAATCCAGCTTGGCGTGCATGCTGCTCCCATAGGTGCGGGTGGCGGGATTGCCGCAGTACCAGGCGGTTGATCCGGAGGTGCTCCGGTTTGTGGAAAGGTTCCAGAGATCAACCGTTCCGGAATGGCTCCACCCGGCGGTTCCGTTTTCCACGGCGTTGCTGTGTCCGTTCCAGAAAATGGACACGTCTGCCCGGAGCGCGCCCCCCCCGAAGTTTGTAGCCGTAAGCGCGAGCGTGCGGGTGGTTTCAGGAAGAAGAGTTGCCTCCAGACAGGATGGAGATAGCGCGACAAGGGGATAAAGAATCGTAAAGGTGTTGGGCCCATTGGTCGAACTGCCCTGCAAGTCGGATGCAATGATGGAATAAACGAAGGTGTCTCCATTGCTTCCCGGGGAAGGAAGGGTGAATGTGAAATTATTGGCGGCGCCGGGAGTCATGGTATTGAAAATGGTGCTCCCCCCGTTGCGACTCCACATGATGGTGGCGGAGGCAACGGCGTAGTTGTCGGTGATGGTGGCCATAATGGGAAATGGGGCCGGAAGGGATTGGGGATCAGTCAAGGCCGTATGCTGGATGACGGGAGGACGGGGAATCGAGAGGGGATCTCGCGGGTTGCTTCGATCCTGGAATTCATCGCGGTTCATGTAGCCGTCTCCATCGGCGTCTTCCAGAAGACTGACATTGGTGGTGCCGAAGAAGAAATACTCCCACCAGTCTGCGAGGCCGTCGTTATCGGCATCCCGCGATGTGGGCAGATAGAGCGCTTCGGCGACACGGGGGGCGGTCATGAGGATTCCCGTAACGGGATTGACGGCGGCTTGGGTGGGATCGGGTTGACGGAGGCCGTCCACTGTCCATCCAATGCAGGTGTAGTTGGTTCCGGAGCGAATGATTGTGGTGGCGGCGGTCTGGCTTGTGGCGGTGGCGTTATCCGCATACCAGAAGGTTTTGTTTAGAACCGAGGAGACGAGGGAGGTTTGAACCAGCGCGACCTCGTGGCGCCATTGCCAGGAGAGTGTCGAGCTGTTGGTGAGGGTAAAGGTGACGCTATTGGTGAAGCCGGTTTCAGGAATACTACCGGTTCCCGTCCAGCCGGTGCAACGCCACCGCATACCATTGGTGGGGGCGGTGGCGACCGGGGCGGACGCCTGAAACACCTTGCCGGAGGGATAGGTGTAGGCTCCATAGGCCGGGGTGACGCTGTCCATGGCAGCGGGACTTCCGGTGACCGTGAGGCTAATGGGGGACACTACTTTGAAGCTGTAGGATGATAGGGGGGCATTGGACGGAACTCGTAAGATCTGGTTGGAATGCGAGACGGTTTGGAGCCAGTACTGGATAGTAGTGCCTTCGGGGTGTGCCGGGATGGAGGCCTCGAAACATGTATTGCTGATGTTGGCAAGGGGGACGGCTGTGAAATTGGTGGATCCATCGGCGTTCCAGAACAAGGTCGCCTGATTGGTGTCGTTGAAGATGGCCGGTCCAATCAGCGTGCTGATGGGATAGGCGGCCCAATGATTGAAGGTGTCTTCAAGAGGCGTATGCACGATGCGAAAAAGTGTTGTCAGGGCCTTGTAGGCATTGAGACGGCCGCCGGTGACGGTTTTTCCGCTCAGAGCGGGAATGGGGTCGGTTCCCCGCAGGATGGCGTCCCGGATATCCTCAAGGCGGGCCTCAGGCCAGGCATTCCAGAGAAGTGTGGCGACCCCGGCGACATGAGGGGTCGCCATGGAGGTTCCGTTATAATGGTCGTACGCGGCCCCGGGAACGGTGCTGAGGATATCGGCGCCCGGTGCGCCAAGGTCAACGGACGTGGCGCCGTAATGAGAAAAGGAGGCCAGTCCGTCGCTTGAAGTGGTGGCTGCTACCGCGATGATATTGGATTCTGTGTAACTGGCGGGATAAGACGGTGTGAGGTCGTTATTCAGGGAATAGTTGTTTCCGGCGGCTGCCAGGAATAAAATTCCCAACGCGGCGTTTTCCTGGATGGCCTCCCGGAGGATGGTTGAGTAATCCGGGCCGCCCCAGCTGTTGCTGGTGAGTCGGATGTTGACGCCGCGCCGTTTGAGGTCGGCGACATAATACAGCGCATCAACGGCATCGGAATCCGAGCCGCTGCCGTCGTCATCAAGAAACTTGAGCGCCATAATTTTGCAGCGCCAGTTGATTCCAGCCACCCCGATGCCATTATTGCCAATGGCGCCGATGGTTCCGGAACAATGGGTGCCATGGCCGTAGCCATCCATCGGGTTATTGTTGTCCCCGTAAAAGTTCCAGCCCCGGACATCATTTGTATAGCCGTTTCCGTCGTTGTCCAGGCCGTTTGCGGATTCGGCGGTATTGCTCCAGATATTGTCAGCGAGATCGGGGTGGGTGTAGTCGATTCCGGTGTCAATCACGGCGACGACGACCTGGGTGTCGCCGGTTACCCAATCCCACGCCTTGGGGGCGGAGATGTCGGAGCCGGGGAAGGTGGTATTGTGGAGTCCCCAGAGCGAGTCGAACTGCGGGTCATTGGGAACGGTTTGTTGTGAGCGGACGATATAATCGGGCTCGGCATAGCGGATGAGATCCTTGTTTTCATTCAGCATGGCCAGCAGGCGGGGCAGGGCCTCTGCGGATTCATCGGCGATGCTGATGAGATAACATCCGGGCATCTTCATGTTTTTTCGGATGGTGAGGCCGAGAGAGGCGACGAGGGTTTGGAGTTTCTTCATGTCCGAGGCCTCAGTCAGGCGGATCATGGCATGGTCGGCAATCATGATGTTGCGGGAGAGGACGGTATCCGGTTGTCCCGAGGGGGCTTGACGCACAACCTCTTCCACGCGCCAGAGTGGGTATTTGAAGTTGGATTTGACGATTCGGATCCGGCGGATCAGGCCCGGCGTGGCGGGGTCGCCGATTTCCTTCAAAGCCAGCACCGGCATGGTGGCGGTGGGATCATCCTTTTGTGATGGCGTCCCCGGAGCGGTCGCATGGATCGTTGCGCCTGTCACAGAACTGGTGGCCGGAAGTGGGGTGTTGGCGAGAGGAGGCGTCGGAGAGATGGCCGTCGGAGGGGCGGGCGGGGGAGCGTTGAGCACGCTGGATCTGCCGGAATGGCCGACCCACCATGCCCCGCCCATGAGTACGCCAATAACCATTATGGCGCCCGCAACCGACAGCCGGTATCGTGTTCTCATTGAACCTCCAATGATACACGATCCGGGCACCCTGTGGCAATGCGCCGATTGAGGGCTATTTCAGCCCGCGCTTGACCATCAGAACCATATCTTCTTTCAGGTTCTGAAGGTCTTCCTCGTGCATCACTTCGTCCTGAAGGATCTGGAGAACCATATTGTAGGTCACGGGATCCCGGTCCCGGCTGAACTTGAGCAGCTCGTTATAGTGCTTGATCGCGCACTGTTCGCCGCTGATGTTTTGATCGAGGATGACCTTGACATAGGGATCCTTGGGGGCGTCGTAGCCGCAATTGGTCAGCTTCAGCCAGACCTCGGGGCCGAGGGCGGGGGTTCCGCCCAGCTGGATGATGCGGTCGGCGTCCATTCCCGCATGGCGGAGTTCATCGGCGGCATGCTGGGTCAGTTCGGCCATGACCGAGTCCTTCATGGGGCCTTTCACCACCTTGGCTCCAAGCCAGTACTGGTAATAGGCAAGCCACTCGTCACAGTACAGCTTGTTCAGCATGGCGATGATCTTGTCCGCATCCTTGCCCACGATCTGTCTTCCTGCAGTACCCATAATGACCTCCTTGTGTTATTTCTTTTGTTTCATCAAAGTGGCGCCGCCGAGTTCCCCCAGGGTGGCCTTCTGGAGGTCGGTCCAGAGAGTGCCCTCTCCGGCATGGAGGATATTGATCCGGAGATCGGGGCGGAGGGAGCCGGCAAATTCCCACATGCTGAAGGCGATGGGGTCACCGAAGGCCTGAGTTTTCATCTGGGCGCCCCGGGCGCGTTCGTTCTCCACCAGTTTCATGGAATCGGCGGCGGCTTTTCCCAGGGTGCGCGTCATGTCGGCCCGGACTTCAGCGGAGTTTTTGTCGATCAGCGCAATTTGTTTGATCGTTCCCGCCTGAATTTCCGCCACCTGTTTTTCCTGGTCGGCTTTGATTTCCGCCTTGAGCTTCTGGGTTTCCTGGGCAACCTGAGCGCGGCGCTGATCAATCAGGGACATGCCGGTGTTGAGGTCGGCCTGTTTCCGGGCCGTGTTCTGGCGTTCAATATTGGTCAGGTCCTGCTCTGTGGCAATACTCGCCTTCTGAATGGGATCCAGGATTTGCAGGGGGACATCCACATGCCGGATGAGGGCATTGTGGGTGATGATCTTTTTCTCAGCCATGGTTTTCGATAGCGCCTCCGTCATGTCGGTCTGGAATTTCTCCCGGCCTTCGCCAACGATGAAATCTTTCGCGCGGTATTCCGAACCTTTGTTGCGGGTGATGGACAGAATCTGCGGCATGATGATCTTGTCCACCACGGCGGGGAGATCCCCGTAGCTGCGGTATAACCAGGCAATATTCTCGGGGAGCAGTTCAAACTCGACGGTCATGTCGAGGCTGATCAGGAATCCGTCACGGGACGGGAAGGTGACGTACTCGTTTAATACATGGACGCTGTCGCCGGATCGCTGCGGAACGGCGGGTTTTTTGGCCGCCGGCAGGGCGATTGCCCGTTGCGCCATTTCCATGTCCGCCTGTTCGTAATAATCCCGGCGCTTGGCCTGCTGTTGTTTCAGCATATTGTCCTGCAGGGCGTCCATCGCCACATTCTGGACGGCGATCTGTCCCTTGGTGATCACGGCACTACCCTCGCGGCCGAGCAGGGAGACCTGATTGAGGCCGATTTCCAGGACATTGATCTGGAATTCCTTCGGGTTCACATAATACAGGCCGGGCTGGAGAATGTCCTCGCGCACTCCCTTTTCTCCGGGCTTGGCGAAGGCGCCTTCCGGTGCCTGTCTGCCGGAGAGCGAGGTAATGAGCCCGACATATCCGATGGGGATCACTACGGCGT
The DNA here is from genome assembly GCA_903934155.1 of uncultured bacterium. GTDB lineage: Bacteria > Verrucomicrobiota > Kiritimatiellia > CAIKKV01 > CAITUY01 > JAABPW01. The sequence goes on from CAIZMS010000023.1 coordinate 21,347, forward strand.
CCTCGGTTTTGACATCATAGCCGACGGGGTTGAGTCGGTATTTTCCGGGGCCAAGAACACGGCGGGCGATACCCTTCTGCCCCTCGTTGGCCAAAAATTCACCCTGAGGCAGATCGGCACCGACCTTGGCGGTCACCACCCCGATTTTACCGGGAGGGATATTGATAACGGGCATGATCTGGATGTTGTACTCATAGGGATTCCGGAAATGCCGGCCTTCCCCCAGGACCTGCTCCTGGATTCCCATCTGTCCCTCCTGGGCGAGGATCTGGCCGGGTTTCAAGGCGGCTCCGGTTTTGGCGGTAATCACGGCCATCTGGTCGGGATAGACA